>NZ_JAMPNU010000008.1:0-64558 GCF_028479505.1 Providencia sp. PROV205
TAGCACCGCTCTTCCTGAAGATACCTTCTTGTTTAATATGTGTCGGGCTACTTAGTAAATCAAAAATCATCGTATTCATGGAATGAAATTCTGTTTTTTTATCCTCGGGTACGTCAGGATACTGGTTGATTAATTTCTGATTTTTTAAGTAGATCCTTTCGGCATCACAAGCCTCTTTTTTAACTGAGCTATGGTTTGACAAATTACTTATTTTAAGTTCGCTGTATTTCTGGGGCTGCTCAGTATGAGTTGGCACAAGATGTTGATTTACAGAGTTGGCAAGGGGGGGGTTATTGACAGATAGTGGTAAGCTTGTAGTATTTTTAACGTATACTGGGTTATCTATAATCTCAATTTTGTCAAACATATGTCTTAGCATGAATGTGAATTTTTGATAAGTAGATATAAAAAAATTCATTCCTGTATTTTTAATGGCCTTTATCGAATGAGTAAAAGACGTATTTTTTCTTTGCTCAGACGATTGTGCTTTATTAGGGTGTATAGTATTTGCATCATTATTTTTTTTAGAAAAAATCATATGTATTACTCCAAAGTAAAAAAAATCAAAATGAGTTTAGATTCATTCATATGCTATCTCTTACATAAAAAGCTATAATTCCTTAACCTAATGAAAAAACATTTATTATCATGATAACTAACCAACTGGAGCGTTTGAAAAAAATACAGAAGGTAACAGATTTACGCTTGATTATTATGGTGGTTATCAGTCTGTGTATCGTATCCGTTTTTTACCTTTGTGTTGGGGAAATATGGTATTGGCCAAACCAATTGGTAGGGGAAAGTGCCCAGCTTTTTGTTTGGCAAATTCGTTTTCCGCGCCTATTAGCCGTGATAATTGTCGGTGCTTCTCTTGCAGTCACAGGCGCTATCATGCAAGCCTTATTTGAGAACCCATTAGCCGAACCAGGATTATTGGGAGTAAGCAATGGTGCGGGTGTTGCTGTGGTATTTACGGTACTATTGTCTTCAGGCGTGACGCATTATTGGCTATTAAGTATTAGCTCAATTATGGGAGCACTATTTTTTACTTCCATATTGCTCTATTTTGCTCGTCGTAAGAACTTGAATAACTCCAGTTTATTGCTTGTCGGTGTTGCACTCGGTGTGATTAGTGGTGCCTGTATGACATGGATGGTGTATATGAGCAGTAATCTTGATTTGCGACAGTTATTGTATTGGATGATGGGAAGTTTTAGTGGGATTGGTTGGCATCAAATTGGCCTTGTTATTGGCTGTTTACCATTTTTAATTTGGGCACTTTTTCAAGGAAATATACTAAATTATCTTTCATTGGGAACGGTACAAGCCTATCAATTAGGTATCTCAATTCATAAATGGCGCGTTATATTAATTATTATTAGTGGTGTATTAATTGGTCTTAGTGTGGCGATAGCGGGGGCAATAAGTTTTATTGGTTTAGTTATTCCTCATATATTGAGATTAAGCGGTTTAACAGATAACCGCGTATTATTAATTGGTTCTGCTGTGGCGGGGGCGTTAGGGTTATTAACTGCAGATTTACTGTCTCGGTTATTAATTGCCAATGCTGAAGTTCCTATTGGTGTTATTACGGCAACGCTAGGGGCACCGATATTTATTTTCTTGTTAATTCGTCACCAACAATGGCGGTAAAAGTGATGGATAATAAACTGATTATTGATATTAAAAATATTACCATCGATACTCGACTAGTTAATGTTTCAACTCAAGTGCTGGCTGGACAACAAATTCATCTATTGGGTGCTAATGGTGCGGGGAAAAGCACATTGTTAGCTGCAATAAGTGGCTATTTACCTGTGGATGGCGATATTTTAATAGGTGGAAAAAGTATACGGCAGTATCGTATTGCTCAATTGAGCCAACAACGTGCTTATCTTTCACAATTGGTTAACTCCCCCCCTATACTTAAAGTTTTTCAATATGTTGGCCTGTTTTCGCCTAACACAATATTTTCTACAGGTATTTTTGAACGATTATGTACAGACTTTCAACTCACATCACTATTAAGTAAGCCTATTAGCCAACTTTCTGGTGGAGAATGGCAGAGAGTTCGAATTATAGCTGCATTTTTGCAGGTCTGGGACAGCCAGCAATGCGAAGGAAAATTTATATTATTGGATGAGCCAACCAATAATTTAGACATTATTCAGCAATCAATGCTTGATAAATGGATTAAATATTTTTGTGATTGCTTAGGAACCGTTATAATGAGTGGTCATGACCTTAGTCATTCGTATAAAAATGCATCTTGTATTTGGATGATGAAACAAGGGCAGTTAGTTGCAATAGGGAAACCAGAGTGCGTCATGACAGAAAAAAAATTATCTGACATATTTATGTCTGAAATTAAGTTAGCGCACAGCACATCTCACCGAGTATGGCAGGTTATAAATTTAGTCGATGCGCAATGAGTTGTTTGTATCACACCTTTTTGCATGATAATACCGCAATGTTTGCAGGTGTTGAGGTTCGGTTAAAGTATAATTAACTAGAATATTCTATTCACAATGAAAACTAGGCTATAAACAATATGAGCAATTTCTTACCATTTTCAAAACCGGCAATTGGTGATGAAGAGGTCAAAGCAGTAGAAAACGTTCTGCGTTCAGGCTGGATAACAACGGGCCCACAGAATCATCAGCTAGAAGACGATTTTTGTAAGCGCTATGGCTGCAAACATGCAATTGCATTGTCATCAGCAACAGCAGGTATGCATGTTGTATTAATGGCATTGGGTATTGGTCCTGGTGATGAAGTTATTACACCTTCTCAAACTTGGGTGTCAACAATCAATATGATTGAGTTGCTTGGGGCAACACCTGTCATGATTGATGTTGATCGCGACACACTGATGATCCAACCTGAAACGGTGGAAAATGCGTTAACGGAAAAAACCAAAGCAATTATTCCAGTACACTATGCTGGGGCACCTTGTGATTTAGACGCGTTACGCTTAATTGCTCAAAAAGCGGGTGTGGCTTTAATCGAAGACGCTGCGCATGCCGTTGGTACACGATATAAAAACGAGTGGATTGGTGAAAAGGGAACGTCTATTTTCTCATTTCACGCGATTAAAAACGTGACCTGTGCGGAAGGTGGGTTAGTTGCAACAGACGACGATGAGCTCGCTCAGCGTGTGCGCACACTTAAATTCCACGGCCTAGGCGTTGACGCATTTGATAGGCAAATGCAAGGCCGCAAACCACAAGCTGAAGTTGTTGAGCCCGGTTTTAAATATAATTTGTCTGATATCCATGCCGCAATAGCCGTAGTGCAGTTATCACGAGTAGAGCAATTGAATCAGCGTCGTGCTGAGCTTACGGCTCGTTATCGTGAGTTACTGAAAAACTCCCCTTTACAAATGTTGAGTGTCCCTAGTTACTCACATTTACATGCGAATCACTTATTTATGGTACGTGTTGATAAAGCCGAATGTGGCATTGATCGCGATACATTCATGGAAAAATTGAAAGAGCATGATATTGGAACAGGGTTGCATTTTCGCGCTGCACATACTCAAAAATATTATCGCGAAAAATATCCTGAATTAGTTTTACCAGAATCAACATGGAATAGCGCCACATTGTGTTCGTTACCTTTATTTCCCGATATGACTGATGCAGATGTTGAACGGGTTGTTAAAGCTGTAGAAGCAGTTCTTTTGGAGTCAAAATAGTGTCACACGCAGATGAATTTGATGAGATTAAAAAAGTCTCAGTAGTAATCCCTGTCTATAATGAAGAGCAGAGCTTACCACAGTTATTGGAACGTACTATTAAGTCATGTAAACAATTAACTCAATCCTATGAATTAATTCTAGTTGATGATGGTAGTAGCGATCGTTCAGCACAAATGCTTACAGAAGCAGCGGAAAATCCTGACAACCACGTCATTGCAATTATTTTAAACCGCAATTACGGTCAACATTCTGCTATTATGGCGGGCTTTAACCAAGCTGATGGCGACTTAGTGATTACTTTGGATGCAGACTTACAAAATCCACCAGAGGAAATCCCACGTTTAGTCCAAACTGCAATGCAAGGTTATGATGTAGTTGGTACGCGCCGTGCGAATCGCCAAGACTCTTGGTTTCGCAAAACAGCCTCTAAAATGATTAATGCGATGATCACGAAAGCAACTGGGCGTTCAATGGGCGATTACGGTTGTATGCTTCGTGCATACCGTCGTCATATCATTCAAGCGATGTTGCAGTGCCATGAAAGAAGTACATTTATTCCTATTTTAGCAAATACATTTGCACGTAGAACTATTGAAATTGATGTAGCGCATGCAGAACGTGAGTTTGGTGATTCTAAATACAGCTTTATGAAGCTGATTAATTTAATGTATGACTTATTAACTTGCCTAACTACGGCACCACTGCGTTTATTGAGTGTTGTCGGAAGTGTTATCGCGATTGGCGGTTTTTTATTAGCGGTATTGTTAATTGCATTGCGTTTAATTTTTGGCGCAGAGTGGGCTGCAGATGGCGTATTCACTCTGTTTGCAGTACTCTTTATGTTTATTGGTGCGCAATTTGTTGCCATGGGGCTACTGGGCGAATACATCGGTAGGATCTACAATGATGTGCGCGCGAGACCTCGTTATTTTATTCAAAAAGTCGTTGGAGCAGATGCGAAATCCGACAAAAATCAGGAAGAAGACTAATGAAAGCTATTGTTTTTGCCTATCATGATATTGGCTGCGTAGGGCTAAAAGCGCTTGAAAAAGCAGGTTTTGATATCCAAGCAGTGTTTACACACACTGATGACCCAAATGAAAACCACTTTTACTCCTCAGTTGCGCGTTTAAGTGCTGACATGGAACTTCCTGTTTTTGCGCCTGAAAACGTTAATCACCCATTGTGGATTGAACGTATTCGCGAAATGAAACCCGATGTCATTTTCTCTTTCTACTATCGTGATATGTTAAGTGAAGAGCTGTTAGCTATCGCGCCTAAAGGTGCGTTTAATCTACATGGCTCATTGCTACCTAAATATCGCGGCCGTGCACCTATTAATTGGGCATTATTAAAAGGTGAAAGCGAAACAGGTGTAACCTTACATAAAATGGTCGCTAAGGCAGATGCTGGCGATATCATTGCTCAAGAAAAAGTGGTTATTACCGATACAGACACTAGCCTGACTTTACATGCGAAAGTCCGTGAAGCAGCGGAAGTTTTATTGGATAAAACACTGCCATTAATCGAAGCAGGTAGTTACAAAGCCGTTGCGCAAGATGAAAGCCAAGCAACGTACTTTGGTCGTCGTACCGCTGAAGATGGCTTGATTAACTGGAACAACAGCGCAAAAGAAGTTAACTGCTTGATTCGTGCAGTGACTGAACCTTATCCAGGTGCGTTCACTTATTTAGGTGCACGTAAAATGGTTATCTGGCGCGCACGCGTTTTAGATGACAACCAAGGTAAACCGGCAGGTACGGTACTTTCGAGTGACCCACTGCGTATCGCTTGTGGCCAAGGTGCTATCGAAGTTGTTAGCGGTCAAAGTGAGACCGGTTTATATATGCAAGGTAACCGCCTTGCTAACGAAATGGGGATTGTGACTGATGTCCGCGTTGGTGCGAAACCAACAGCACAAGTTAAGCGTCGCACACGTGTTCTTATTTTAGGTGTGAATGGCTTTATTGGTAACCATTTAACAGAACGCCTGTTAAAAGATGGTAACTACGATATCTATGGTATGGATATCGGCTCTTCTGCAATTGAGCGTTTCATTGGTAACCCACGTTTCCACTTTATTGAAGGTGACGTTAGCATCCATACAGAATGGATTGAATACCACATCAAAAAATGTGATGTTATTCTCCCTCTGGTTGCGATTGCGACGCCAATTGAATATACCCGTAACCCACTACGCGTTTTCGAATTAGACTTTGAAGAAAACTTGAAAGTTGTACGTTACTGCGTGAAATATAACAAACGTATCATCTTCCCATCGACATCTGAAGTTTATGGTATGTGTGATGATAAAGAGTTTGATGAAGATGAGTCACGTTTAATTGTTGGTCCAATCAATAAACAACGTTGGATTTACTCAGTTTCTAAACAATTACTTGACCGAGTGATTTGGGCATACGGTGCGAAAGAAGGTTTGAAATTCACCTTATTCCGTCCATTCAACTGGATGGGACCTCGCTTAGATAGCTTGAATTCTGCACGTATTGGTAGCTCACGCGCTATTACTCAGTTAATTCTAAACTTAGTTGAAGGCTCGCCAATTAAACTGGTTGACGGTGGCGCACAAAAACGTTGCTTTACAGATATTAAAGACGGTATCGAAGCATTGTTCCGTATCATCGAAAATAAAGATGGTAAATGTGATGGCCAGATCATCAATATCGGTAATCCAACAAATGAAGCGAGTATTCGTGAATTAGCAGAAATGTTGTTGGAAAGCTTCGAAAAACACCCACAACGTGGAAAATTCCCTCCATTTGCGGGCTTCCGTGAAATCGAAAGCAGCAGCTATTATGGCCAAGGGTATCAAGATGTTGAACACCGTAAACCAAGTGTTGAAAATGCACGTCGTTTACTTGATTGGGTTCCAACTATCGATATGAAAGATACCATTGAAGAAACATTAGATTTCTTCTTACAAGGTGCAGTTGAAGAGTTAGGTAATAAAGACTAATGAAAAAAGTTGGCTTGAGAATTGATGTGGACACCTACCAAGGTACTTTAAAAGGGGTTCCACAGTTACTCAAAGTGCTTAAAGAGCATAATATTCAGGCCAGCTTTTTCTTCAGTGTAGGACCCGATAACATGGGGCGCCATTTATGGCGCCTTTTGCGTCCTAAATTTCTGTGGAAAATGCTTAGGTCGAACGCAGCATCCCTTTATGGGTTAGATATCTTATTAGCGGGCACAGCATGGCCGGGTAAAAAAATTGCTAAGGATTTAGGCTACTTGATGAAACAAACTTTGGATGCTGGCCATGAAGTTGGCTTACATGCATGGGATCATCAAGGTTGGCAGGCTAAAGTTGCCAAATGGAGCAAATCACAGCTGACTGAGCAAGTTAAGTTAGGTGTTGATGCGTTAGAGCAAGCCATTGGGCATCGTGTGACTTGTTCGGCCGTTGCTGGTTGGCGAGGTGATGAGCGAGTGTTAGAAGTTAAACAAATGTTTAACTTTGACTACAATAGTGATTGTCGTGGTAAATATCCATTTAGGCCAATTTTAGCCGATGACTCACTTGGGACAGTTCAAATCCCTGTCACACTGCCGACTTACGATGAAGTTGTAGGAACAGTCGTGAGTGATGACGCATTTAATGATTTTATTCTTCAAGCAATTAAAGAAGATCAAGGCGTTCCAGTTTATACTATCCACACAGAAGTGGAAGGAATGTCCAAATCGGAACAATTTTCACAATTATTGGAACGAATTACTCAAGAAGAAATCCAATTCTGTACATTAAGTGAATTACTGCCAGATGATTTGAATTCATTGCCAAAAGGGCGTGTGGTGAGGGCACCATTCCCCGGACGTGAAGGCTGGTTAGGCTGCCAAGAAGAGGAATAAGCAACCTATGTTGAATAACCGAGCGAGCAAAGTAGGAGCCTCTCTGCTGGCTCTTTTTTTTATCTTAACCTATTTGTTGCCGTTAGATAGCCGTTTACTTTGGCAACCAGATGAAACACGATATGCAGAAATTAGCCGTGAAATGTTACAGCGTGGAGATTGGGTTGTTCCTTACATGCTGGATGTGCGTTATTTTGAAAAGCCAGTAGCAGGTTACTGGATAAACAATATTAGCCAAATGATCTTTGGTGAAACTAACTTTGCTGTTCGTTTTGGCTCGGTTTTTTGTATTCTTCTTAGTGCATTACTTGTCTATCGTATGGCAAAAATGATGTGGCGTAATAACCACGTTGCTTATGTTGCAAGCCTCATTTATATCTCGATGTTCTTAGTGTTCTCCATCGGGACCTACAGTGTGCTCGACCCAATGTTGTCCTTATGGATAGCAGCAAGTATGTTTTGTTGCTTATGGGCAATGAAGTCGAGGGAAGTCAAATCTAAATTAGCGGCATGGCTTTGCCTTGGGCTAGCATGTGGCATGGCATTTATGACTAAAGGCTTCTTAGCCCTCGCTATTCCAGTGATTGTCATGCTTCCTGTCACAATCTACCAAAAGCGGTTCCTTGAGTTACTTAAGTATGGGCCTCTCGCAATCATTTCTGCGGTTATTATCAGCTTGCCATGGGCCTTAGCAGTTGCAAAACAAGAGCCTGATTATTGGCATTATTTCTTTTGGATTGAGCACATTAAGCGTTTCACGGCAGATGACGCTCAGCATATAGCACCGTTTTGGTATTATATTCCAATTATTATTCTTGGTGCGATCCCATGGGCAGGCTTGCTACCGGGTGCGATCATGAAAGGCTGGAAAGAACGGAAATCTAGCCCCGATATGTTTTTCTTACTGTGCTGGTTTGTTGTCCCAGTTATCTTTTTCAGTATTTCCCGTGGTAAATTACCCACGTATATGTTGCCGTTTATGGCACCACTGGCATTGCTTATGGCGAAGTATGGGGTTGACTGTGTCCGTAATGGTAAAATGAACGCATTGAAAGCCAATGGGGTCATTAATGTTGTATTAGGAATTGCGGCTGTTATAGCGGTAATTGTCGTGAGCACGGTGATCAAAAAGCCACTGTATGAACCTGATGAATGGTCAAAAATGGTATTGGGGGTTGTGGCATTTTCTATCTGGGCGATTATTGGTTACCTATGTACAGTATTAAATGCAAAGTATTGGCTATGGGCAGCATCATGTTCTTTAGCTGTAAGCTTGTGTATTGGTAGTGCTCTACCGAACAACACCATTGATTCTAAATTGCCTCAAAACTTTATTCATCAAAATCATGATCTACTGATGAATAGCAAATATTTGATGGCGAGTAATGTTGGGGTCGCAGCAGGCCTTGCGTGGGAAACGCAAAATTCCAATATCTATTTATACAATAGCAGTGGAGAGCTAAGGTATGGTTTGGAATACCCAGATAGCCAACATCGCTTAATTAAACCAGATCAATTTGCACAGTGGTTAGAAAAAGCACGCAAGGAAGGGCAGGTAACCGTTGTCTTTTTATTAGGCCGTAAAGAAGGGTTACCGGATATCCCTAAGCCAGATGAAGTCATTAAAAATTCACGTATGGCGATTGTGGTATACCATCAACAATGATTGCACAACTATTGCTGTTATTGCTGGTTAGCGTTTTGACCTGTGTTGGGCAAGTTGCTCAAAAGCAAGCCGTCGTCAATTGGCAGAGTAATAAAACCAATAAAACAGCATCAGCCCTTCGGTGGCTGGTGCTGGCAGTTTTCATGCTAGGACTTGGCATGTTGTTTTGGCTGAAATTATTGGAAACCATGCCGTTGAGTATTGCTTATCCAATGCTAAGTATTAATTTTGTATTAATTACACTAATTGGCCAGTTTGTGTATAAAGAGCAAACAGGGCTTAACCACTGGTTAGGGGTTGTGGCCATTATGTTTGGTATTTTGCTAATGAGTATCAGCGTATGAATAAGGGGTATTTATGGGTGATTGGCAGTGCGTTATTAGTCACAGTCGCTCAACTGAGCTTAAAAGCAGGGGTAGTTGAACTACCCTCATTCACACTTGGCTGGCATTGGCTACAATTTGATTGGTTACTCGCTAATATTGCTAGTTTAGGAATTATTTTTTTAGGGTTAGTTTGTTATGCGTTATCGATGTTATGTTGGCTATTAGCATTAAAATACATAGCATTGAATAAAGCTTACCCGCTTATTAGCCTAAGCTATGTTTTTGTTTATTTATTAGCAGTTTTCTTACCTTGGTTTAATGAACCCGCTACAGGGTTAAAGGCCACTGGTATTGGCTTTATTTTATTAGGGGTATGGCTAATTAGCCGGCCCAATAAATCATCAAGTGATAGAACAGAATAATTTCTTAGTTGCTTATATTATCGTCATCACGCACTATAATATAAGCAAGTTATCGTAATGAGATAGATAAATAAGGTGCTTTATGGTTATTAAAATACAACACCTACCACTATTACTGTGTTTAGTTTTAATTGGTTGTTCATCAACGCCTGTTAAAAGAACGCCACCACCACCGTTAAAAACACAGTTATCAGATCCAATCATGACGATAGCACAATTAAAAGACCAGCTAGAGCAGTGGTATGGCACGCCTTATCATTATGGTGGAATGAATCAAAACGGTGTTGATTGTTCCGGCTTTGTCTATCGCACATTTAATGATCGCTTCGCCATTCAACTACCTCGCACAACGGTGGATCAAACTCAATTAGGCACACGTATTGATAAATCTGATTTGATGCCAGGGGATTTAGTCTTCTTTAGGACGGGCTCAGGAGAGAATGGGCTGCATGTGGGTATTTACGATACCGATAATACATTCATTCATGCGTCAACGAGTAAAGGGGTGATCCGCTCATCAATGGATAACGTTTATTGGCGAAAAGTGTTTTGGCAGGCAAGGCGCATCTAAATTCACTATTTTATTCAGTGATTATGTTATCTTAAGAGCAAGTTTTGTTTTAAGGATAACTTAATGTCAACAGTACGTTTACTCATCTCTGGATCCTACGACCCTTGGTTTAACCTTGCGGTTGAAGAAACTATTTTCCGACAAATGCCAACTGACCAACGTGTTATGTTTCTCTGGCGAAATGCTGACACGGTAGTTATAGGGCGTGCGCAGAATCCGTGGAAAGAGTGCAATACTCGAAAAATGGAAGAAGATAATGTCCGTTTAGCCCGGCGTAGCAGTGGCGGTGGCGCTGTTTTTCATGATTTAGGTAACACGTGTTTTACGTTTATGGCAGGAAAGCCGGAGTATGACAAAACGGTTTCTACACAAATTATTGTCGATGGGCTAGCACTTGTCGGTATTAACGCAGAAATATCAGGTCGTAATGATTTAGTCTTAGATACTGAAAGTGGCCCACGAAAAATTTCGGGTTCTGCATACCGAGAAACGAAAGATAGAGGTTTTCACCATGGAACCTTACTGATTAACGCAGATTTAGGTCGCTTAGCAAATTACCTGAATCCGGATCCTAAAAAATTACAGGCAAAAGGGATCACATCTGTACGTTCTCGAGTGGCTAATTTATCTGAGCTTGTCCCCCATATCTCTCATGAAATTGTTTGCGAAGGAATCATTAAGAGTTTTTTTAATTACTTCGGTGAAACGGTCGAAGCAGAGTATATCTCCCCTGAAAAATTACCTGACTTGCCAAATTTTGCAGAAACCTTCGCTAAACAAAGTAGTTGGGAGTGGAATTTTGGACAAGCACCCGCTTTCTCTCACTATTCTGATACCCGTTTTCCTTGGGGAGGAATTGAGTTTCATTTTGATATCGAAAAAGGTGTGATAAATCGCTGCCAGTTTTTTACAGATAGCTTAGACCCATCCCCTTTGGAGTGGTTAAGTGAGCAATTATCGGGTAAAGCCTATCAAACAGAAACGATACGCTCTTTGAGCAAAGAGATGGCCGTTAAATGGCCACAATTGCAGGAGCAGTTAGCTGATTTGGAAAACTGGCTAGTCCATGAGTTAAGTTAAAAAAAGAGCCGATATAATCGGCTCAGACTGGCGACAAACATTTATGTTTAGCGGCAGTCTAATAGGTTATTGAAAATAAAAGAGGAAAATCAATTTGTTGATTTTCGACTGATAACACAAAGCGGGAAAAATCACACTTTTATCTCGCTTTGTCAACAACCTTGAGCCGATATAATCGGCTCAGACATAGACTACAAAATTGCAAATAACTAATAGGAAGGGACGTTCTAAAATAATCAGTTATGACAGCTACAAGTCATAAAGTTTTTGCATTCAGGTAATTCACCCGATTGGCGAAATTTTGCAGGCGTTGTATCAAAGTGCTTTTTAAAGATACGGGTAAATGTTGCCTGTGAACTGAAGCCATATTGCAATGCGATATCAAGAATAGGTAAGTTGCCTTCACGTAATGATTTGGCCGCTTCTAATAAACGACGTTTACGGACGTATTCGCCAAGCGTGCAACCTTTCATTTCTTTGAAAACACGCTGTAAATGCCATTTTGAATAACCGCTTTTATCGGCAATTGTGTCGATTTTGATGCCTTCATTGCGCTGCAACTGGCTTTCAAGCCATTTAACAATATCGTTGACTACACTTTCTGACATATTTACCTCCTACTCAAGTAGGCTATTGTTCATTAATAACTAATAATAACTCACGAAATTAGGGTCTATTCTTCCTGTTTTTCCGATATATCGATAGGCTAAACGTGCGGTTTTTTAATGAGAATAACTATCAGTACAATAGATGTTGAAAAAATTAACATTTTAAACATTCATCATTGTATGTTTAAAGTTGTTTTAATTCAAGTGATTATATTATTTTGGTGTTTTGTTTAGGTGATGACAAGGCAGACGTCTTATTACGTTCAAGAAAATTGATTAAGCCATTCGAAATTATTAACCAAGTAAATAATTGAAAAATTATTGTTTCATTTATAATCATTTTTCTATAACAATAAACAGGAAATTCCGAGGTAATTGTTTTGGTGGGAGAAGACCATAATTGTATTTCGGGGAGTAATAATCAATAGAATACGGTAAGTATGATGTACTATACTCGTCATATTTCAAGTTGCAGCGTTGTTGACCGCGCTCAGCTCGCCGGATCACATACTCATGTATGCTCATCGGTCTCTCTTCACTTGTCGCCTAGCTGCAACTCGAATTATTTAGAGTATATGTGAGTAGTAGACAATGATGTTATTTCTATACCGCAAAAGCGGTTTATATTGTTGCTATGAATAAATCAGGTAAAGGGTTCTATGGCAAATTTCATCTCTAGCTTAATCCACTATCTCTGATAGGAAAGGATCCAGAAAATTACCATTAGAAGCCCGTTTATCTTTTTATTATTCTTTTATCAAATACGTGATATAGAAAGAATTTGTTTGCTCCATTCTATTTGTTCTGGTGTGCCTTCTATGCGCTGGCCATACATTTGAATAATTTGGTTACCTTGGGTATCAAAGACCTCAAGGCTTGTTACAAAGCCATCTTTAGTTGGCTTACGTGTGACCCAGCACTCAGAAATGCCGCTTTCAATGAGATGAAGTTTAAAGTTTGTACTTGAAATATTTAACCAATCAGTTTGAGAGCTTTCAATAGAGAGTGATGATAGTTCATTTATTTTTCCTGTAAATATTTGCACGCATCCACGGTTTCCTACAAAGAGCATCACTTCATTTTGTGCTTGGTATGCAAGGGAAAGCAGATCAGATAAGGCCGTTGAAGGTACTTGCCATGCTAATTCTTTGCTAACTACACGAAAAACTTGCTGACGACTTAAATTGTGTTTCTTTAATATGCCAAAAAACTGATGAACATTTGTCATCTCACGCCATTGTTGTTCTAATTGAGAGGCGAGTTCTTCGCTGATTTTCTGTTCTGAAAATGGCGAAATTGTTTTAGGTTCGATAGGCGGATTTTCTGATGTGTTGTAGCGTTCTATTATGGCTTGCCAAGCAGCCATATCCGTGTTGTCGGTGGAAAAGACTTTGTGTAAAGAATCACCATATTTATCGAAAAATTGAATACTGTGGCGAGTTCCCTCTGGCGTTTCTTCAGTGAGTGCAAAAATTGAACTCCACTGCGCAAAGAACATACGTAAGTCTAATGCTTTAGGGTTTAGAAATAGCCCACCATGGCTGCTAAATTTCGGGTTATTATATGCGCCCGTTTGAATACTAACAGCATACTGATTGCGAGTGATCCCTATAGCTTTCCCTATCGTGGTTAAATCTTGCAAGATATCAACGGGTTTGCTGACCAATCGTTGAACATTATCTTTACCGACACGACAATGAATTAACTGGGCTTCAGATACGCCAAGTAAGGCCGCTATTTCTTGGGAGTGCTTATGAGTGTACGTTTTTTTAGCTTGTAGGTAATCATGATAGAGGTTTGAATTCACAAATTTTTCCTTAATGAAATGACAAGACACAGTGAAACGTTATCAACTGATTTATTTTTATACTATTGATAAAATTAATAAAATCAGTTGATAACATGGCTTTTTACTACTTAACTACCAGTTGTAATTCATGTTGAGATAAAAGTTTCGGCCTTCTTGAGGAACTCCCATTGAAGAAACATACGGCTTATCGAATGCATTCTTCATTGTGAGAGTCGAACTTAATCCTTTTATGAATTGATCTGCTTGGTAATTCACATAGAAATCATGAATGCTATAGCCAGCATGCTGAATGACTTCTTTATGATAACGATCTAAACCTTGGCCTGATTTGTGATGCCACTTTTTATATTTATCATTACCTTGAAGTTGCGTTCTTGCAGAGAATTCCCCTATCCAACCTAGAGTAAAGCCGGTACTAGCAACTGGTACATTGAATCGAGTCGTTAGTGTTTCAGGGCGTATAGACGAAAGAGAATAATGATAGCCGTCTTCTCTACCTGTGGTTTTATTGTGATTGATATTTAATTCAAACCACGGTGTTCTGTAGCTTATAAAGCTATCGATGCCATAAATGGATGCGCTGGGGATATTGATATAATAAAGTTCATCGGGGAACCATTGGCCATACCTTGGCGTATAGAGGCCTTCGAGGGCAATATGATTTTTAGATTTGGTCTTAAAGTAGGTTGAACCAAATTGAAGGTCGCTATTATCAATAAGTACCCCATCAAAACTGAATTTTACGCCTGTTTCGAGGGTTTTATTCGTTTCTGGAAGTAAATCAGGCGATGGGCGAAAGTTCGAGGAAGTGCCAAAAAAGGGTATAGTGAAATGGTTTGAATTGTTATAAAGCTCGGACATACGTGGGGTACGGTATGCTTCAGCGTATGATGAAAAAAGATTGAGCCAATGGGTTGGAGTAATACTAACAGCCATACGGGATGACAAGTTGGTATGTTTACTTTCAGGGAAATTATCCCTCGATGCACGGTATTGTGTAAAGCGCGTTCCAATTGATAAAGTTAACGGTAATTGATGCAATGTCATGTCATTGACCAACCAGCCTGACATGTTGTCGAGTTCTGCCGGTGGATAACTTATTGCATACTGATTCGACGTTTGCTTTTGCTGATAATATTCGAAACCACTTTGAATATGATGATTTACCCAGTTATACATAGGTAACGTGAAGCTATTAGTAAATTTAGTCCCATAGGTATATTGATTTCGCGCTTCAGAGCCATACTCTTTTGGTTTGCTCTTGACCTTAATTGTATCAGTTTGATCTAAATATAAATCTGTATAATAAACATCCCACTGAGCTTGCCAATTTATCTCATTTTTGGGTGTAAAAAATTGGCTAATGGCAATATCTCGCTGATGGCTTTGCCTTTCATGCGGTGTATTTGGATATCTATTTTTTTCTGAAGGTTTAGCGGGTTGTTTTACCCCTAAACTGTTGTTGCGGTATTCTTTTAATTGTAACGTCAAGTTATATGAAGGGTGGGCAAGCCAACTACTTTTGAGCATCCAGTTGCTTAGCTGTTCAGTATTATCAACTTCTTCAAATTCGGGTGAGCCGAGTAGGTACTTTTTACGTTGACTATAGCTGAATAGGGTATCCGTTGATTCAGTTCTGCCCAACAGCGTTGCACCTGCATAGTAACCGTGGTCATTACGGTTAATACCGCTGAATACCTGGCCACCGAGTTTTTGCCCTGGTTTTAATATGTCAGCTGCGTTTATTGTTTTGAATGAGACAACCCCAGCTAATGCACCGCCGCCATGATGTACAGATGATGCGCCTTTATGGACGTAGACTTTTTTTATTAAGGTGGGGTCAATAAATGTGGCTTCATATAAGCCGGAATAAAAGTCTTGGGTGATATTATCAACAGTGACTTTAACACCTCGTGAATCATAACCTCGCATTTGAATGCCCTGGCCATAAGTGCTATTGGAACCAGAAACAAATACCCCAGCTTGGCCTTTTAGTAAATCTAAGGCGGATGTTGCAGATTGATATTCAGGTGCTTTTGCATCAATTACATCGACTTGTTCTGCTACAGCGATATTCTCTAAACTAAGAGGTGAGGTAGAAACGTGAATAATGTCGCGGGTATCCGTTTTTGACATTGCTTTTGGAGTCGATGAATTTTCAGCCAAGACTGTGTGGCTAAACCCGGTCATTACGACAGTAGCAGTAAGAGCTGAGAGTGATATTCTATGATTTTGATGGAGTGATGCAGGCATCGATTTAAACAGCATAGGAAATCCTTTCCTTTGGTTTCAGAATTTGCTGGCTGCCTGGATAAGTTATCTGGGTGGCATGCAATGAGTATTTGTACAGCGTATTTGTTTATTTGAACTAGTTGGCTCTGTAATGTTGCAGCGAATAGCAAGGGCTAGGCTACGGGTTACCTGACAGATAAATTAGTTCGTAGTGAGAATTATTATCGTTAGTGAGAGGTGGGTCAAGAATTTTTTAGATTAAAATGCTGTTTTTGTTTGAATGATTAAATTATTATATCGTTTTGGTTATATTTAAATGATAATTATATTTATTATAAAATATAAAAGCCCTTTAGTTTTTACTTCACTAAAAGGCTTATTGTAAGAAATAGATTGGCGTTATTAAGCTTATTTGAAGCGTGACTCAACAGCTTGAGCAAGAATTTCAATAAGTTGTTCGGTATCTTCCCAACCAAGACATGGGTCGGTAATAGATTGGCCATAAACTAACGGTTGGTCAGAAACCACTTTTTGTGTGCCTTCAACTAAGAAGCTTTCTGCCATCACTCCACTGATAGCGGTCGAGCCATCTTTTATTTGCTCCGCAATATCTCGTGCAACTTCGAGTTGGCGACGATGAATTTTTTGACAATTACCATGGCTGAAATCGACCACTAAATGCTCTGGTAATTCAAATTTACGTAGTTTGTCGCAAGCTGCGGCTAAGTCACCGGCAGTGTAATTAGGCTGTTTACCGCCACGCATAATTATATGCCCATGCGGGTTACCACTAGTTTGGTAAATCGTCATTTGCCCGTTTTTATCCGGTGATAAAAACATATGCTGTGCTTTTGCCGCTCTTATCGCATCAATAGCAATATTTATATTACCGTCAGTCCCATTTTTGAAACCAACAGGGCAAGACAGTGCGGATGCCATTTCACGATGGATTTGGCTCTCTGTTGTACGGGCTCCAATAGCTCCCCAACTAATGAGGTCTGCAATATATTGTCCAGTAACCATATCAAGAAATTCGGTTGCTGTAGCTAGCCCTAATTGGTTAACTTCAATCAGTAACTTGCGTGCTAAGCGGATGCCTGTATTGACTTGGCAAGAATTGTCGAGGTTAGGGTCTGAAATTAACCCCTTCCAGCCAACGACAGTACGCGGTTTCTCAAAGTAAGTTCGCATGACAATTTCTAAACGGTCTTGATGACGTTCTCTTAATACATTTAATTTTTTCGCGTATTCAATAGCGGCATCGATGTCATGAATCGAACAAGGGCCGACAATGACAAGTAGACGAGGATCTTCACCAGATAGAATCTGTTCAATTCGTTTACGTGACGTTGTCACGTTGTCAGCAACTTTTTGGGAAATAGGAAATTCATCAGCGAGAGTTTGTGGGGTAATTAAGCTATCCACTCTCGCAGTACGTAATTCATCAGTTTTGTGCATTTTCTTTCTCAAAAAACTTTAATAGGCATATGCCCTATAAGTGATTAAGATCACAATAAACGAATGTGGCTTAATTTCAACCTCCAACTTAGCAGGAATGAATATTTTTTTTATTAGTATTGATTAAAATATTCGTCTTTGTAAGCCCATGGTATCAATCACTTTTGCAGAAATCTCTTCAACAGAATAGTTCGTTGTATTTAAGTAATTGATTTTATTTTGTCTAAATAAAGCTTCCACTTCCGCTATCTCAATACGACATTGCCTGATGGATGCATAACGGCTATTTTCACGGCGCTCTTCACGAATGGCCGCTAACCGTTCAGGGCTGATAGTTAAACCGAATAACTTATGAGTATATGGGCGCAACGCTACAGGTAACTGTAAGTTATCCATATCATCAGCCGTGAATGGGTAGTTTGCGGCTTGGATACCAAATTGCATCGCTAAATAGAGACTTGTTGGCGTTTTACCACAACGTGAAACACCAATAAGTATCACTTGGGCTTGGTCTAAATTACGTAAAGAAATCCCATCGTCATGAGCTAGAGTGTATTCAATGGCAGCTATACGTGCATCATATTGATTCATATTCTGCATAGACAAACCATGAGTTCGGTTGAGTTTCGGCTCGGGTTCTAGGCCAACTTCCTTTTGAATTGGGGCGACTAAACTTTGGACGATATCTTGGCAAAATCCGGCACTTTGGGTGATGATTTGCTTTACTTCAGGGGAGATAATCGAATAGAACACTAAAGGGCGCAACTGGGTTTCTTGGAAAATAATATCAATTTTTTGTTTAATTTCCTGGGCGCGGGCTTCGCTTGTCACAAACGGCAGAGTATAAGAAATAAATGACAGAGGAAATTGAGAAAGTACGGCGTGTCCCAAAGTTTCAGCGGTGATTGCTGTCCCATCAGAAATAAAAAAAACAGTGCGTTGAACTTGGCTTGCCATATTATTCATTGCTCCTAATTCGGTCATCATTATTCGTCTCTTATTGTATTTATCACTGGATATTGGGAGATATTATCTTTGTTTAAAGTTTAAAAATTAGTTTGTAGGGGGAACTATAGCCATTTTTTGAACGATTTTTAGAACAAAAAAGTTTTCTTCAGTGATGGAACGATTCACCAGTCCATCTTCTCTTATCGTCTGTGCTAGTCTATTTCACGAGGCGAATTTTCGCCAACGAGATTTTTTACGATTTGTACTCTGTCACTAAATTGCTATAAAAGGATCGCTTTCAATGTCCACAAATGGCCTCACTCCGTGTAATGTACTTTGGTATAACCAATTAGGGATGAATGATGTTGACCGTGTAGGAGGCAAAAATGCTTCTCTCGGTGAAATGATCACTAACTTATCTGATCTGGGAGTATCCGTACCTAACGGTTTCGCGACAACCGCACAGGCGTTTAATGATTTTCTGGAGCAGAGCGGTGTAAATCAGCGCATTTATAACCTGCTAGATGAAACGGATATTGATGATGTGAACCAACTGGCTGTAGCAGGTGCTCAGATCCGTCAATGGGTGATTGATACCCCACTGACGAAGGAGTTGGAACAAGATATTCGTGATGCATTCGCGCAATTGTCAGAAGGTGAAGCGGAAGCCTCATTTGCTGTCCGTTCATCGGCAACCGCTGAGGATATGCCTGACGCTTCGTTTGCAGGGCAACAGGAAACATTCCTTAACGTTCAAGGGATAGACGCAGTATTAGTTGCGATTAAACACGTTTTTGCTTCACTGTTTAATGACCGTGCGATTTCATATCGTGTTCACCAAGGTTATGACCACCGCGGTGTAGCGTTGTCCGCGGGCGTTCAACGTATGGTACGTTCAGATTTAGCCTCATCGGGTGTTATGTTTACGATTGATACTGAATCGGGTTTCGACCAAGTCGTATTTATCACCTCTGCGTATGGTTTAGGTGAGATGGTGGTGCAAGGCGCTGTGAACCCAGATGAATTTTATGTTCATAAGCCAACACTAACCAATAACCGTCCCGCGATTGTGCGTCGTACACTGGGCTCTAAAAAATTACAAATGGTGTATGCCAACAGTAAAGAGCACGGTAAACAAGTACAAATCGAAGATGTGCCAGAAGCGCTACGCAATCGTTTCTCTTTAACTGATCTCGAAGTGGAAGAGCTTGCACGCCAAGCTATACAGATTGAAAAGCACTACGGTCGCCCAATGGATATTGAGTGGGCAAAAGATGGTCACAATGGGCGTTTGTATATTGTCCAAGCAAGGCCAGAAACCGTTCGCTCTAATCAACAAGTGATGGAGCGTTATCAATTAAAACAACAAGGACAAGTTTTAGTTGAAGGACGTGCAATTGGTCATCGTATTGGTTCTGGGGTTGTTAAAGTCATTCATAACTTGAGTGAGATGGATAGAATTCAGGCCGGTGATGTACTCGTTACCGATATGACTGACCCTGATTGGGAACCTATCATGAAAAAAGCCGCTGCGATTGTCACGAATCGTGGTGGACGTACCTGCCATGCCGCAATTATTGCTCGCGAATTAGGTATTCCAGCTGTTGTAGGATGTGGTGATGCAACTGACCGTTTGCACGAAGGCCAAGAGGTGACCGTTTCTTGTTCAGAAGGTGATACGGGCTTTGTGTATGAAGGAAAACTGGCGTTTGAAATTCACAGCTCTGAAGTGAGTGATATGCCAAATCTAGATGTCAAAATCATGATGAACGTCGGCAACCCTGACCGTGCATTTGATTTTGCTTGCTTACCTAATGAAGGCGTGGGTTTAGCGAGACTTGAGTTTATCATCAATCGTATGATTGGTGTTCACCCAAGAGCGCTGCTGGAGTTTGATAAGCAATCTCCTGAGCTACAAGCAGAAATTCGCCAAATGATGGCAGGTTATGATGACCCAATTGAGTTCTATATTGGCAAATTAACCGAAGGAATTTCGACTCTAGCCGCGGCTTTTTGGCCAAAACGCGTTATTGTTCGTCTATCTGACTTCAAGTCAAATGAATATGCCAACTTAGTCGGTGGGGATATTTATGAGCCTGAAGAAGAGAACCCAATGCTAGGTTTCCGTGGTGCTGGCCGTTATGTGTCTGACAGCTTCCGCGCCTGTTTTGCATTAGAGTGTGAAGCGGTTAAACGTGTTCGTAATACTATGGGCCTAACGAATGTTGAAGTCATGATCCCATTTGTGCGGACAGTTGCACAAGCGGAGTCAGTGATAGCAGAACTGGCGAAACATGATTTAAAACGTGGTGAAAACGGCCTAAAAGTCATTATGATGTGTGAAATACCATCAAATGCTTTACTGGCTGACCAATTCCTCGAACATTTTGACGGGTTCTCTATCGGTTCGAATGATATGACTCAGTTAACATTAGGCCTTGATAGGGATTCAGGTGTTGTTTCTGAATTATTCGATGAACGAAACGATGCAGTTAAAGCGATGTTATCCATGGCAATACAAGCTGCAAAACGCCAAAATAAGTATGTAGGTATTTGTGGTCAAGGGCCATCCGACCATCAAGACTTCGCCCAATGGCTGGTCGATGAAGGTATTGATAGCTTATCTTTAAACCCTGATACTGTCGTACAAACGTGGCTAACAATAGCTGAAAATCAATAGTTATCTCGTTTATTAATTATCAGGCTGAATGTGAATTACATTCAGCCTTTGCATTTACTTGATTAAAACTGCCTATTATAGAAATTGATAAATACTATTATAAGTAGATTAATATTAAACAGTTCTGGATAACTGTCTGCATAATACTTTTTAGGTATAAGCTAAGCGTAAATAAAATATAATTACTCCCATTGTGAGTATTAAGTTTTAAAAGGATAGCATATCCTAAATAAGTGTAACGAAGATTAATTAATTATATAACGCTAAAAGAGTAAGATTACTGATAATAATGTCAGAAATTGATGTTAATCAATAATTATAAGCTGATATTCTGATTGGGACATGAATAGTATTCATATTAAATTAAGATAAAAAAAAAGCCTATCATGGGCTGACAGGCAAAGACTACACACAGCAATTCAGTTAATAAAACCACGCCTAAAAGGGGATGGCATAGCTTTGTAGATCTATATGATTGAATAATCAAATGTTAAACTATTCATATTATACAATCATTAAGAACACTCTCAATATTAATCATTGTTACTTAAAGAGAATTAATTCAATAGATTTATGTTAACATAAATTAGCCTAAATACTAACGTTAGAATGTTAAATATTGTTTCTAAATATTAATGAAACGGGATTTATTAAGTTAGCAGGCATGTATTGCTTGAACATGCCTGCAACTAATTAGTGGTATGCTACTTTTTAATCAAAAACTCTTCTTCTAGAAACTTTTCAGTTTCTGTTAAGTCTTCATTTGGAACTGCGACTTCGTTCATCCAAGCTTTTAGTAAGCTATATGAAACTGCTAATACAACTGGACCAATAAACAAACCAATCATACCAAATGATAGGATCCCACCAATAACACCAATAAGGATCAGAACCATTGGTAAGTCTGCGCCCATTTTAATTAACCATGGGCGTAGAACACCATCCATGGTAGCAACAACAGCGGCCCATATCGCAAGAATAATTCCCCAGGTTGTATCACCCGTCCAAAACAGCCAAATGACAGATGGCACCATGATGAGTAGAGGCCCCAACTGTGCCACACAGCAAATAAACAATAAGACAGTCAAAATTGCCGCATAACCGATACCTGACAGGGCGAGGCCAATTCCACCGACTATGGCTTGAATTAGTGCAGTCACGACGACACCAAGGGCAACAGCTCGAATAGATTGTGCTGCTAATACGACGGCAGCATCCCCACGGATCCCTGCGAGACGAACAGCAAAGTGACGGATGCCAACCATGACAGATTCGCCTTTAAGGTAGAGCAAGCCACTAAATAGCAACATTAGCATCAAGTGAAAAATAAATCTTCCTGCGCTAATGGCCTGCGTAGCAAACCACCCCGCAGCTTGGCCAAAGTAGGGTTGAATTTTAGCCAGTAAAGCATTACCACCACTAGCGACTAAACTATGCCACGCATAGTAAATTTTCTCACCGACCATTGGGATGGTATTTAGCCATTCTAAATCAGGTAATGTTAGGCTTGACGGTGATTTGGCTAAATCAATGAGTGGGGTGCTATTTTCAATAATACTGCCGATTAGAATACCTAATGGGATAACGAATAGCAGTAATATAAGAAGAACCATCACTAATGCCGCTAACCAGCGCTTGTGCCATAAGCGAGCTTCTAGTCTTAATAATAGTGGCCAAGTAGCAATGACCATCATTCCAGCCCATACAAAGCCAAGAATAAATGGATTAAGTACCCAAAAGCAGGCTGCTATCATTAAAACGATGGATAATAGGCCGAAAATAAGTTTGGGAAGATCCAAGCGTTTTTGCGATTTTTCCATTAATGATTGATCCTTTACAAATGAAAATTCTGCGTGTGTGGCAAATTTTTAGGTGAAAATAACGTAATTATTTTTCACGGTTAAAAAAAACAATATTGTGGTATGGTTCATGATGGCAATGTCATCAGCGGCTGTACTGTCTTTACAGGCTGTGGGGTAATTCATCATAGACCTCAGACACTATTGTGCAACTTAAAATAAAGATAGTACATAACGAGTAATGCGAACACTAAACAACAAGAGTCATCGTTAATAATGATCCCGCGTATATCAGAAGCTCCTCATCTTAGTCATTTAGTCATTGAGTTCTTGCATGAGCTACAAGAACAGGGTTTTACTGGGGATAACGGCACCAGCTATGCTGAGCGTTTATCCATGGCGACAGACAATAGTATTTACCAATTATTACCTCAAGCGGTTGTGTTTCCACGTTCGAGTGCAGACGTACAAATTATCACTCGCCTTGCAGGGCAAGCAAAATTTCGTGAGCTTAGCTTTACACCTCGGGGAGGGGGAACGGGAACCAATGGGCAATCCTTAACCGAAGGGATTGTTGTGGATATGTCCCGTTATATGAACCGCATTCTAGAAATAAATCCAGAGCAAGGGTGGGTTAAAGTTGAGGCTGGGGTTATCAAAGACCAATTAAATCAATACCTCAAACCTTACGGTTATTTCTTTTCACCTGAATTATCCACTAGTAACCGAGCAACATTAGGTGGGATGATCAACACTGACGCATCAGGCCAAGGCTCATTAGTTTATGGAAAAACGTCTGATCACGTATTAGGCGTCAAAGCCATGGTGTTAGGTGGGGAATGCTTAGATACACGCGCTATGCCTATCGAACTCGCCCAAACGATTGCGTCAGAAGATTCTACGGTGGGACGCATTTATAAAACGGTGTTAGAACGCTGTTTAGAACAACGTTCATTAATTGAAGAAAAATTTCCTAAGTTAAACCGTTTCCTAACTGGTTATGATTTACGTCATGTATTTAATGATGCATTAACTGAATTTGACCTTACCCGTATTTTGACTGGGTCTGAAGGGTCTTTAGCTTTTATTACCGAGGCGACACTGGACATTACACCTTTGCCAAAAGTACGGCGCTTGGTAAATGTAAAATATGACTCTTTTGAGTCCGCATTGCGTAATGCACCTTTTATGGTTGAAGCGAAAGCATTGTCTGTTGAAACCGTGGATTCAAAAGTACTTAACTTGGCAAAAGAAGACATCGTTTGGCATTCCGTCAAAGCCTTAATTACGGATGTGCCAAATAAAGAGATGTTAGGGTTAAACATCGTTGAATTTAGTGGTGACGATGAAGATGAAATCAATCAATTGACTGAAAGCTTGTGCCAACGCTTAGACGAATTAATGGCGAATAATCAAGCCGGAGTGATTGGCTATCAAACTTGCCATGATCTTGAAGATATTACGCGCATTTATAATATGCGTAAAAAAGCGGTTGGGTTATTGGGGAATAGTAAAGGCGCAGCGAAGCCAATCCCATTTGTTGAGGATACCTGCGTTCCCCCTGAGCATCTTGCTGACTATATAGTAGAATTTCGTGCATTATTAGACAGTCATAACTTGAATTATGGCATGTTTGGCCATGTAGATGCAGGTGTCTTACATGTTCGTCCTGCACTTGATATGTGTGATCCGCAACAAGAAGTATTGATGAAACAAATTTCTGATGAAATTGTGGCATTAACCGCGAAATACGGTGGACTACTGTGGGGGGAGCATGGGAAAGGTTTCCGTGCACAATATAGCCCTGAATTTTTTGGTGATGTGTTATACGCTGAACTGCGTAACATCAAAGCCGCTTTTGACCCCGATAACCGCTTGAATCCAGGTAAAATTTGTCCACCTGCGGGGCTGGATGCACCGATGAAGCAGGTTGATGATATCAAGCGAGGAACGTATGACCGGCAAATTCCAGTCCAAATGCGCCAAGAATTCCGTGGTGCAATGGAGTGTAATGGCAATGGGCTGTGTTTTAATTTTGATGTGAAAAGCCCGATGTGCCCGTCGATGAAGGTGAGTGGTCAACGAGTCCATTCCCCGAAAGGCCGCGCGACACTTGTTCGCGAATGGTTAAGGTTACTAGCGGAACAAGGCATTACACCAGAACACCTTGAAAAAGGTATAACACAAAGCCAACCATCATTGCGTGGTCTTATAGAGAAAACACGTAATACTTGGCGTGCGAAGCAAGGCGATTATGACTTCTCTCATGAAGTGAAAGCATCAATGGCAGGGTGCCTTGCCTGTAAAGCCTGCTCAACGCAATGCCCGATCAAAATTGATGTCCCTTCATTTAGAGCGAAATTTTTAGCGCTGTACCATGGGCGCTATTTACGTCCTATTCGGGACCATATTGTTGCAAACGTTGAAGCGAGTGCGCCATTACTTTCCAAAGTACCGGGGGTATTTAATTTCTTTTTACGTCAACCGATGGTGCAAAAATTGAGTCAACACACGATTGGCATGGTAGATTTGCCGTTGTTTTCTCAACCAACGTTGAAACAAGAACTTTCAGGACATGCCGCGGTTTCTGTCACGCTTGAGCAACTTGAAAGTATGACGAGTTCACAGCGTGAAAAGTATGTGCTGGTGGTTCAAGACCCTTTTACCAGTTATTACGATGCCAAAGTAGTGGCAGATTTTGTCCGCTTAATCGAAAAATTAGGCCTTAAACCTGTATTGTTACCGTTCTCACCGAATGGAAAAGCACAACACATCAAAGGTTTTTTAGCGAAATTTGCGAAAACAGCGCGTAAGACTGCGGACTTTTTAAATCGAGTGGCAAAGTTACAGTTGCCAATGGTCGGTGTTGACCCTGCACTGGTACTTTGTTACCGCGATGAATATCATGAAATTTTAGGCAAAGAGCAGTGCCAATTTACGGTGATGTTGGCACATGAGTGGTTAATGACATTGCCTGAACCACACAATGTACAAACGGCTTCGGCACAACCGTGGTATTTTTTCGGTCATTGTACGGAATCAACGGCTTTACCTAATAGTGCGAACCAATGGGCAGCGTTATTTGCTCGCTTTGGGCAAACATTGAATAATGTTAGTGTTGGCTGTTGTGGCATGGCAGGGACTTATGGACACGAAGTGGCCAATCTTCAAAATTCAAAAGGTATTTATGACTTATCGTGGAAAGGCGCGATGTCTTCTTTGCCTAAAGATCGCTGTTTAAGTTCAGGTTATTCTTGCCGTAGCCAAGTTAAGCGAATGGAAAATGTATCGATAAAACATCCGATTCAAGCCCTGTTGGAGATAGTTTAATGATTTGGAAACGTCAATTTAATTTGCAGCAACTCGCTGAAATGTCAAAAACCTGCATGTTAGGGCATCTCGGTATTGAAATCACGGCAATTGGAGATGATTATTTAGAGGGAATAATGCCTGTTGATCATCGTACCAAACAGCCTTTTGGGTTATTGCATGGCGGCGCTTCTGTTGTGTTAGCCGAATCTTTGGGTTCAATTGCGGGTTATATGTGCTCGGAAGGGGAACAAAAGGTGGTCGGGTTGGAAATCAATGCCAATCATGTTCGTGCTGCTCGCTCAGGGGTTGTGAGAGGTATTTGTAAACCGATTCATTTAGGACGTCGCCAGCAAGTGTGGAATATTGAAATTTTCAATGAACAAGGCAAATTGTGTTGTACTTCTCGCCTGACAACTGCGGTATTATATTGAATAATAACCATTCTAACTGTAGGGTTTTTTGGCTAATCAAAGGCTAAAATGCCCTATAAAACCCTTATATTTATGTGGTTTTATGACCGTTCTTTCTATAAATTCATTTTTATCAAGTTAATTAAGTTGTATAATAAATGCACCTTTATTAATTTGTGTCATTTAAGTGTATTATTTAGTACAAATTTAAATAAAAAATACAACTCTATTTATTTATTGCTTATCAATGAGTTAGACTTGTTTTTCTAGGGTGATGTTTGTTTTTTAATCTAGTAGTGAGCAAGAAAAGAGCTAAAATAGCTATAACCTCTTAAAACAAATGGTTGAAGTCAATTAGCTAATCATTACCATAGGGTAGGCAGAGTTAATCTCTTGATAACAGGCTGAAAAGCCATAAGAAATGTGGGGTCAATATGACTGACGGTGTAGAGACATTTTCATTTGATGAAAACAATTGGCAGGGAGTTAACCTGACACAAAGCGCTGCAAAACAAATCAAAAAATTGATGGTGCAAAACCCAAACACAAAAGGGCTTTCACTCGGCGTAAAACAGTCTGGCTGCGCAGGTTTCGGTTATGTGTTTGAGATGATCGAAAACCCAACAGACCAACACCTGTTATTTGAACTCGATGGCGCACACCTTTATGTGCCAAAAGAAGCAATGCCATTTATTGATGGCACAGTCGTTGATTTTGTCCAAGAAGGGCTGAATCAAATTTTCAAATTTAATAACCCGAAAGCCCAACATGCCTGTGGGTGTGGTGAAAGCTTCGGCGTTTAACATGTGAAGTCAGATTATGTCACAGAGCAATGTAGAAGTTGGCGATGATGTTCAAAGCTGGCTTGATGACCAGCGTTATAAAGAAGGCTTCTTTACTGAAGTCGCAACTGATGAAATGGCGAAAGGTATCAACGAAGATGTGATCCGTGCCATTTCAGCAAAACGTAATGAGCCTGAGTGGATGCTTCAATTTCGTCTTGATGCCTTTAATCACTGGAAAGGCATGGAAGAACCTCATTGGCTGAAAGCGAATTACCCAAATCTCGATTATCAGGACTACAGCTATTATTCTGCGCCATCTTGTGGCTCATGCGATGATACTTGTGGTTCGCAAACTGGTGCGACACAAGGCACTGGTGTGGCTGAAACCAATAACTATTTAACAGCTGAAGTTGAAGAAGCCTTTAACCAGTTGGGTGTTCCTGTCCGTGAAGGGAAGGCCGTTGCGGTTGACGCAATTTTTGACTCGGTCTCGGTATCAACAACTTACCGTGATGACCTCGCGAAACATGGGGTGATTTTCTGCTCATTCAGCGAAGCTATTCAAGAGTACCCTGAACTGGTACAGAAGTATCTAGGGTCAGTCGTTTCGAGCCATGATAACTTTTTTGCTGCATTGAATGCGGCAGTGGCTTCAGATGGCACATTTGTGTATATACCAAAAGGTGTACACTGCCCAATGGAGCTATCAACGTATTTTAGGATCAACGCAGCCAAAACAGGCCAATTTGAGCGTACGATTTTAATTGCCGATGAAGGTAGTTATGTCAGCTATATCGAAGGGTGTTCTGCACCTGTTCGTGATAGCTATCAGCTCCATGCAGCGGTTGTTGAAGTGATTATTCATAAAGATGCTGAAGTTAAATATTCAACTGTCCAGAACTGGTTCTCTGGTGGGGATAGCGAAGCGGGTGGGATCCTGAACTTTGTGACTAAACGCGCATTGTGTGAAGGTGAAAATTCAAAAATGTCATGGACACAGTCAGAAACTGGCTCTGCCATCACATGGAAATACCCAAGCGTCATCCTTAAAGGGGACAACTCAGTCGGTGAATTTTACTCCGTTGCATTAACAAACGGCAATCAGCAAGCGGATACCGGAACGAAAATGATCCATATCGGGAAAAATACCCGTTCCACGATCATTTCTAAAGGTATTTCTGCGGGTAAAAGTCAAAACAGCTATCGCGGTTTAGTGAAAATTTTACCAAGTGCACATAATGCTCGTAACTTTACCCAATGTGACTCTATGTTAATTGGTACACAGTGTGGTGCACATACTTTCCCATATGTGGAAGTGAAAAATAATACGGCACAGCTCGAACATGAAGCAACAACCTCACGTATTGGGGAAGACCAGTTATTTTACTGTTTACAACGTGGTATCAGCGAAGACGATGCAATTTCAATGATTGTAAATGGTTTCTGTAAGGATGTGTTCTCGGAGCTTCCATTAGAATTTGCCGTAGAAGCACAAAAATTACTGGCGATCAGCTTAGAGCACAGCGTTGGCTGATCCTAATCGAGTTTATTTGCGCTAAAGCGCTAAAGGCATGTAAATATGTTAAGTGTTAAAGATTTACACGTGAGTGTAGAAGGTAATGAGATTTTAAAAGGGTTATCTCTGGAAGTAAAACCAGGGGAAGTTCATGCCATCATGGGGCCAAATGGTTCAGGTAAAAGTACATTATCAGCCACACTTGCTGGCCGCGAAGAGTATGAAATTGATAGCGGTGAAGTGACGTTTAAAGGTAAGGACCTGTTTGAATTAGATCCCGAAGAGCGTGCAGGGGAAGGTGTTTTCCTCGCATTTCAATACCCAGTCGAAATTCCAGGGGTCAGTAACCAATTTTTCTTGCAAACAGCCGTTAATGCGGTCAGAGAATATCGTCAGCAAGAAGCATTAGATCGTTTCGATTTCCAAGATTTTATTGAAGATAAAATTAAATTATTAGAAATGCCAGAAGATTTACTTGCTCGTTCTGTCAACGTAGGTTTCTCCGGTGGTGAGAAAAAACGCAATGATATCTTGCAGATGGCAGCTCTAGAACCTCAATTGTGTATCCTCGATGAAACTGACTCCGGTTTAGATATTGATGCACTGAAAATTGTGGCTAACGGGGTGAATTCATTACGCTCGCCAGAGCGTTCATTCATCATCGTCACTCACTATCAGCGTATTTTGGATTATGTAAAACCTGACTTTGTCCATGTGTTATATCAAGGGAAAATCATCAAATCAGGTGATTTCAGTTTAGCGAAAAAACTGGAGGAGCAGGGTTATGGCTGGCTTATTGACCAACAGTGAAAGAGCACAAAAGCGTGCAGAAGTTGCGAAGCTTAATGAGCAAGCAATGTCACGTTTTTCTGAATTATTTGAGCAACGACACGGTGCGAATTCCCAACATGCTAAAACGCATTGGGAAATGGCAAAACAAGTTGGCTTACCTGTGTTCCGCCATGAAGATTGGCACTATACACCACTAAATACGGTACTTGAGGCTCAGTATCGTTTTAGCGATAGTGATATTGAAGCAAAAGAGTGTGAAGCATTGGCTCTGCCAATTGACGCATATCGCCTTGTTTTAATTGATGGGCGTTATAGTTCAGCACTAAGCTCCATTGATATGGGGCCATTCCAAGTGTCTTTGCTTGATAACCAAGACTTGCTGCCTTCGCCTGTAAATAGTGAGATTTTCTTGCATTTAACAGAAAGCTTGGCGGTACAACCGTTAGTTGTTTATCTTGCAGCAAATAAAATAGCAGAGAAACCATTGTATTTGCTGAATATCTCAACGGGTAGCAACGATAAGCAGGCCACGAATATTAGCCAGTATCGTTACCATTTAACGTTAGATGCAAATAGCAAAGCCCAAGTCATTGAGCATTATGTTAGTTTGAATGACCAAATGCACATGACTGGCAGCCGTTTAACAGTTGAAGTTGGTGATAACGCAGACTTTAGTCACTTTAAGTTAAATGTTGAAAATGGTCAGTCTCAGCATTTTGCTCACAATGATATTGTTATTGGTCGCGATAGCCGTGTGAAAAGTACGAGTTTTTTACTTGGCGCATTATTAACGCGTAACCATACAAGTGCTCGCCTTGATGGTGAAAATACTGAGTTTGAACTTAACAGTATATTGCTGCCTAAAGGCAATGAAATTGCAGATACGCGTACGTATTTAGAGCACAATAATAGCTACTGCAATAGTCGCCAATTACATAAAGTCATTGCAATGGATAGCAGTAAAGCTGTCTTTAATGGCATGATTAAAGTGGCACCGAACGCATTAAAAACGGATGGCCAAATGACTAACAACACATTGTTGTTAGGTGAAAAAGCAGAAATTGATACCAAGCCTCAGCTTGAGATTTATGCTGATGACGTAAAGTGTGGTCACGGTGCAACAGTCGGTCGTATTGATGACGAACAGTTGTTCTATCTGCGTTCAAGAGGAATTGAGGGGAAAGCAGCAAAACATATGATTATTATTGCATTTGCTGCAGAACTTACAGAATCTATTGAATCGGAAGAATTAAAACACGCTGTGATGGCAAACATCCGCCAGCGCTTAGCGGAGGTTTAAAATCCATGCCATTCAATGTCGCATCAGTCAGGCAGGATTTTCCTGCCTTATTTCAGTCAGTCAATAATCATCCGCTGGTCTATTTAGATAGCGCAGCAAGTGCGCAAAAGCCTTTGCAAGTTATTGAAAAAGAAAGTGAGTTTACACTACATCAATATGCCGCGGTTCACCGCGGTATACATACTCTTAGTGCAAACGCGACGACAATGATGGAAGAAGTTCGTCAAAAAGCAGCGGCTTTTATTCATGCCGCTTCAAATGAAGAAATCGTGTTTGTCAAAGGTACGACGGAAGGCATTAACCTTGTTGCAAACAGTTTTGGCCGGAAGTATTTCCATGAAGGGGACAATATTGTCATCACTGAAATGGAACACCATGCGAATATTGTACCTTGGTATATGTTAGCTGAGGAAATTGGCTTTGAAATCCGTGTTATCCCAATTTCCGATGATGGTAGGCTGCAATTAGATGTATTAAATGATGTCATTGATTCACGTACGCGATTGCTGAGTTTTACACATATCTCTAATGTATTGGGAACAGTTAATCCCGTACAGGAGATAATCAAGCAGGCACGAGCAATTGCTGCCTCAAAAGGCAGTGAAATCACGGTATTGGTCGATGGTGCGCAAGGTGCAATGCATCAGCAGGTTGATGTGCAAGCCTTAGACTGTGATTTTTATGTGTTTTCAGGTCACAAGTTATATGGCCCGACAGGTATTGGTATCCTTTACGGTAAAAAAGCTATTTTGGATATGATGCCACCATGGGAAGGCGGTGGGGCGATGATCCGCCAAGTTAGCCTGACCAAAGGGATCACTTTTGCTGATGCACCATGGCGCTTTGAAGCAGGAACACCGAATGTAAGCGCAATTATTGGTTTAGGGGCGGCATTCGATTATTTAAATGCACTAAATTTATCTGATGTATTTGCTCATGAAGCTGAAGTGATGGCTTATGCGTCTAAGAAATTACAAGAAATACCTTCAATTATATTATATGGCAATGACCAACGGGAAGGTGTTCTGGCCTTCAATCTAGGCCAGCACCATGCTTATGATGTGGGGTCTTTTCTTGATAGGTATGGCATTGCAATCCGTACTGGGCATCACTGTGCTTTACCATTAATGGAACATTACCAAGTGCCCGCTATGTGCCGTGCTTCTGTGGGGATATACACGACTAAGGAAGAAGTTGATTCCTTATTCAATGCGTTACAGCGCATCAAAAAATTGTTAGGCTAAGCACATAAGAAACACATAGTAAAGGAAATGAGCATGCCCGCATTACCCGATGAAAATAAGTTATTACGTAATTTCTCTCGCTGCCAAGACTGGGAAGAACGCTATCTTTATATGATAGAACTAGGAGGGCGTTTACCTGAACTCTCTGCGGTGCAAAGAAGCGATGATAATTTAATCGCCGGTTGCCAAAGCCAAGTGTGGATTGATATGCAAAAACAAGCAGACGGTACCGTTACGTTTGCCGGTGACAGCGACGCTGCGATCGTTAAAGGGTTAGTTGCTATTGTGATCATTCTTTTTCAAGGTAAAACTGCCCAACAAATATTAGCACTGGATGTTAAGTCATTTTTTGAGCAATTAGCATTGGAGCAGCATTTAACACCTTCACGTACTCAAGGCTTAAATGCAATGATCCGTACGATTTTATCGCGCGCGGCACAGTTCGTGTGATCCTACCGAGGGAGCGTTATGCTCCCTTACCTATATTTTACTTCTTGGGTATTATTCTTTATCTGAGTAATCCATTAAAGCCATCGTGTTTAACTATATCTAACTATATTTAACCATCATAAAAAGACTGACTTCATATTAATACTTAATAAAAATATTTATTTAGTATTAAAGATATGAAAGATAGTTGCTATTATGAACAATAATTATTGAATTATTGTAAGAACATTATTTTCCTTGGAGTAGATATGAAAAGAGTTTTGACGGTGGCAAGTTTGTTTGTCATGAGCGCCTTATTAGCGCCAGCTCAAGCAAAAGAATACCCATTACCTGACAGTAACACTCGTCTTATCGGGGAAAATTACACGTATATCGTCCCCAATGATGGGCGGCCGTTGGAGGCCATTGCCAGTGATCACCAAATTGGCCTACTTGGTATGCTTGAGGCAAATCCAGGAACAGACCCGTATCTTCCCGAAGCGGGTAAAGAACTTATCATTCCAGCACAAATGCTATTACCGTCGACACCAAGAACGGGAATTGTGATTAATCTGGCTGAGCTACGTTTATATTACTACCCAGCGAACAGTGAAGAAGTGATTGTATATCCTATTGGTATTGGCCAATTAGGTCGTGATACACCTGAAATGGTAACTTCAGTAAGCCAATCAATTAAAGATCCAACATGGACGCCAACGGCGAACATCCGTAAAAATTATGCTAAAGAAGGTATAACGCTTCCTGCAGTCGTTCCCGCTGGCCCTGAAAACCCAATGGGTTTGTATGCATTACGACTAGCATATGGGCGTGGTGAATATCTGATTCACGGTACTAATGCAGATTTTGGTATTGGTATGAGGGTGAGCTCCGGTTGTATTCGTTTACGTCCTGATGATATTGAAGCGTTATTCAAGACAGTACCAAAAGGAACTCGTGTCCAAGTTATTGATCAGCCTGTAAAATACTCCAAAGAAACTGATGGCAGTTATTACATTGAAGTACATCAGCCATTGTCACGGACAAACAGTGATGATCCTCAAACCATGCCAATCAAGCTATCTGACGATTTCAAGCGTTTTCTGGAAAATGAAGGGGTTGATAAGGCTTTAGTAGAAAAAGAGCTAGCAAGGCGTTCTGGGATGCCTGTGCGTGTGAATAATGATCAGGGTAATAGTTCTTCAGACTCTGAAACGCAGCACGAAGGGTTAGTGCCTATTGAACCTTTTACTATTTCACAGCCTGAACCTATCTATGATGGTAAAGTTGGTGCTTTGTTACCTGCGAAATACCGTTCTTCTGTTGTAACTCAATAATCCTGACAAATAATAAGGGCCTATTTTCATAGGCCCTCATAAATACTATTAGCTTCAAAGAAGCGTCGTATCAGCTAGATAACGACCAAATTGAACTTATTTTTTGTAAGTACGAACTTGGTTATCTAAACGCTGGTTAGCGCGCGCTGCTTCTTCTTGAGCTGTCTGTACGTCAGAACGCAGAGACTGAACGTCGTTGCTCAGTTGATCAACTTTACCATTCAGAGTTTGCACGTCTGAAGAGAGTTTTTGCACTTCAGTGCTGTTAGAACAACCCGCTAGTAATGCTGAAGCTAATACGATAGAGCCCAGTACAATTTTAGTACGAATCATTATTTTACCCTCTAGATTGATTTATCTTGAAAATATAAAAAAGCAAGTCACCAAACAATAGAGCTAAGCTTGTTATCTTAAAGCTTGCTATATCCCTTTAAAACAACCTAATGAAAATTAGGGTATGGCACTTACTATGTCTTATGCTAGTACTAAATATAAAGTTTTGCTAGAAATACTTTATATTTAGTACTAGGAAAAAGGAGAAAAATTTAAATTAAGATTAATAAAGGTTGTTATTTGACCAATCTGAGCGTGTTTTATGATATTACTCTTAAATCGCGATAAGATATTTACTAGAGAAAAGGAAATAAAGGAATAGTTACATCAAGGCAGCACTTAATGTTAAATCTAAATAAAAAGGCCGATAGCTAAAATAGTCACTATCGGCCTCTAGAAGACAATTAAAAATTAAAGTACATGAACTGAAGATGTGTTGGTTGTACCGCTTTGTACTAATGCACCAGAAACCATCACAACAGCATCACCAGAAACCGCTAAACCACTTTCTAGCGCTGCGCGTTTACCTTCACGGTAAAAATCATCTGTGGATGTAAAACCACCGACAATCATTGGGATCACACCTTTGACTAACAGTAACTGGCGTGCAGTTTCTTCATTGGTAGTCAATGCTAGGATTGGTGCTGTAGGGAAATATTTACGTACAGATTTAGCCGATTTACCACCGTAGGTTGCAACAACGATCAATGGAACATCTAATTTTTCAGACATTTCCACAGCACCACGACATACAGCTTCAGTGACACGTAAGCGTTGGCTTGGTTTTTGGTTATCAATGCGAGTTTGCATGACACGGTCTGTACGCTCACAGATAGTTGCCATAATGGTAACGGCTTCTACTGGATATTTACCTTTAGCACTTTCACCAGACAGCATAACTGCGTCTGTGCCGTCTAAAATAGCGTTGGCAACGTCGCCTGCTTCTGCGCGGGTAGGGCGTGGGTTTTTGATCATTGAATCTAACATTTGCGTTGCAGTGATCACGACTTTGCGTGCTGCGACACATTTTTCAATCATCATTTTTTGTGCAAAAATAACTTCTTCAACAGGGATCTCAACGCCTAAATCACCACGAGCAACCATGATGCCGTCTGAAGCTTCTAAAATCTCATCAAAATTATTTAAACCTTCTTGGTTTTCAATCTTAGAAATAATTTGGATGTTCTCGCCACCATGTTTTTTCAGGTGAGCACGAATTTCTTCAACATCAGAGCGCTTACGGATAAAAGAAGCAGCAACAAAATCAACACCTTGTTCGCAACCAAAGACTAAGTCTTCTTTATCTTTTTCAGCTAACGCTGGAAGGCCAATTGAAACGCCTGGCAGATTAACCCCTTTTTTCTCACCGAGGTCACCGTTATTTAAAACTTCACAAACGACTTCAGTAGCAGTGACATTAGTCACTTTCATGCCAATTAAGCCATCATCAACTAATACAGTATTACCAACTTTTAAATCTGAAGTTAAGCCTGCATAGGTCACTGCAACTTTATCTTTGTTACCTACAACTGAAGTGTCGGTAGTGAATGTAAAAGTTTGACCCGCAACGAGAGAAACGTCGTTACCACCTTCCAATTTCATGGTGCGGATTTCAGGACCTTTAGTATCTAACAGAATAGCTGCTTGTTTACCCGTTTTTGCACAAACAGAGCGAAGGTTTTTGATACGTTGACCATGTTCTTCATAGTCACCGTGAGAAAAATTGAGGCGCATGACGTTCATGCCAGCATCAAGAAGTTGAGTCAGTTTTTCTTCTGATTCGGTTTTTGGACCGATAGTACAAACAATTTTGGTTTTTTTCATGGCAGTCTATCTAATGTTATAAAGGAAATCGGAATTGCCGCCGATGCTTAGTACATTTAATAAATCGTGCGCATGAAAAATTTTGTTGCGCAACTCATTTATAAGAATAGGCGACAGTCTGGTGTTTAATGCATTTTTACACTTAAATTTGTCACATTTTGATTCTTATTATAGTGTAGATGACAAATTGAATTAAAGCTAACGTATTGATTTGCTACTGTTGAAACCTTTCAGCCAGCGCGAGTATTATAGACAACAAAAAACTGTGAGACAAATCAAATTTTATAAAATTAAAAGAAGAGACCGTTCAGATCAAAAATTCAGTTAATATTAAGTCATTTAATTTGTTGCGCAACAAGGTAAGGGAATAATAATAGACAATCAAGAGAAATTTTAGCGGGTGGGAAGATAAATAAAATGGTGCGTCCGAGTAGACTCGAACTACCGACCCCCACCATGTCAAGGTGGTGCTCTAACCAACTGAGCTACGGACGCACTGAGAAACTTGGCTTGTGTTAATTTGAAATGGTGCGTCCGAGTAGACTCGAACTACCGACCCCCACCATGTCAAGGTGGTGCTCTAACCAACTGAGCTACGGACGCGCTGAAAATTAACATTGTGTTCACTAGAAATGGTGCGTCCGAGTAGACTCGAACTACCGACCCCCACCATGTCAAGGTGGTGCTCTAACCAACTGAGCTACGGACGCATTTAAAAGTTATCTAGGTGACAACGGGGATGAATATTAACGTTATGAGGTTCATCTGGCAAGGGGAAAATGTATTTTCGTGATAGTTTGCTCGTATTTAAAACTATCTGGTGCGAAATACATCTTCCCCCATAATAAAAAGCTTAAAAAACCGTCAATTAGCGGGCAGAGCGAAGTAGAATAACATCCTCTGTTTGCTTATGGATCCACATAATCCGTGTCGCCATTCCTACTGCTGCTGCGCTTAAACCAATAATAAAGCCAATCCAAAAGCCTTTAGGTCCCATGGCCGGTGCGATAATATCAGTTAATGCTAAGATATAACCGGAAGGTAAGCCAAGTAACCAATATGCCGTGAAGGTAATAAAGAAAATAGAACGTGTATCTTTATAGCCACGTAAAATTCCCGCACCAATAACTTGCACAGAGTCTGAAAGCTGATAAATAGCGGCATATAGCATTAAACTACTCGCTAAAACAACCACCTCTGGGTTTTTGTTATACATCATCGCAATTGGCTCACGGAAGACCGCGGTGAGAACTGCGGTAAAACAAGCGACCATTAAGCCAACAGCAATACCAGTATAAGATGAAACTTTAGCGGCTTCAGTTGAGTTCTGCCCTAAGTTATAACCTACGCGAATGGTTGCTGCTATTCCTAATGATAATGGGAACATAAACATCACAGAACTGAAATTCAACGCAACTTGGTGACCAGCTACTGCGACAACACCTAATGGGGCGACTAGCAGTGCAACGACAGCAAATAAAGTGACCTCAAAGAAAAGTGCCAGACCAATAGGGGTACCTAATACGATAATTCGCTTTAAGATTAATGGATTTGGCGATGTGAAAGAGAGTGTAGGGCGAATATCGCGCTGCGCAGTAGCACGTTTCACATACCATCTCATCATCAGACACATAGCCCAATACACTGATGCAGTGGCGACACCACAACCCACACCACCTAAAGCAGGTGCACCAAAGTGACCATAAATAAAGATATAGTTAATAGGAATATTAATCATTAGGCCAAGAAAACCAATCACCATCCCCGGTTTGGTTTTTGAAAGCCCTTCACATTGGCTACGATACACTTGATAAAATAAGTAGCCCGGTGCTCCCCACATAATGGCATGTAAAAAACGGACAGACTTATCCGCCAATTCTTTATCAATATGGGGCATATTGCTAATAATAAGCTGGCTATTATAAAGAAGGCACATAATGCCTAAGGCTAAAAGTAGCGCTAACCATAGCCCTTGTTGAATTTGGTCGCCAATTAAGTTACGACGGCCTGACCCATTCATTTGTGCAACGATTGGGGTTAACGCCATCAAAATGCCTTGGCCAAAAAGAATAGCTGGCAGCCAGATGGAAAAACCAACTGCAACTGCGGACATCTCAATTTCACTAACACTTCCAGCCATAACGGTATCCACAAACCCCATTGCAGTTTGTGAAAATTGAGCTAAAACGATAGGAATACCAAGTGCCAACAAGCTACGCGCTTCTGTAAAATATTTCTGCACGCATACACCTTTGTAATAAAAGCAAGTAAGAGGAAAAAATTAGAAAAATAAATGAGTTACTAAAATCTCATTGATTATTAAAAACCGCTCATTCTATCCCTTTTCTATATGGATTCCAATAATGATATGGTAACAAACTATAAAAGAGCATTTTAGAACCTAAAATATTGCTAAATACTAGGTTTATTATCGCTTTGTTTACCACTCAAATAGGATAGATCTCTAAAAATTCTGATGTAAACTGAGTCTATTAATCCACTACACTGAGAATCATTATGTTTACAGGCATTGTTCAAGCGACTGCTCCTATTATTGAAATTACAGAAAGAGCCAACTTTCGAACTCATGTAATGAAATTTACCCCAGAATTACTTAAAGGTTTAGAAACAGGGGCTTCCGTTGCACATAATGGTTGTTGTTTGACGGTAACAAACATTGACGGTGAAAGAGTCAGTTTTGATCTAATCAAAGAAACTCTAAGATTAACTAACTTAGGGGAATTACAAGAAGGTGATGTTGTTAATATCGAACGCGCCGCAAAATATGGTGACGAAATTGGTGGCCATGTTGTTTCTGGGCATATTATGACAACAGCTGAAATTAGTAAAATTTTTACATCTGAAGATAACCACCAAATTTGGTTGTCAATTCATGATAAGGCTTTGATGAAATATATTTTGCATAAAGGCTTTGTGGCGATTGATGGTATCAGTTTAACGGTGGGTGATGTAATCAATAATCGGTTTTGTGTCCATCTTATCCCAGAAACATTAGAAAGAACAACATTAGGTAAAAAACGCTTGGGTGATAAAATAAATATTGAGATAGACCCTCAAACGCAGGCAATTGTTGATACGGTTGAACGCGTTTTAAATCAAAAAGAACAAGAAAAGTTATTACAGCAAGCAGAAGAGTTGGCTAATGTAGCGAAAACAGAGTGAATAGGCATAAAAGCTAGCAATTGCGTTATTTATGTTAAAGATAAATAGCGATATAAGCAATCAGGTAGGCTATAGCAATGGTAGTTTATGCTATAGCCTGAATAAAGCATGGTTGGATTTTGTTTATTGAATGTAGGTTATGGAGTTCTATTAAATAAAGAAGGTTAAAATTGCTTAAAAAATACAATGAGCTCTAGTTTTCATTATTAATAGATCATTTTTCACTAAAATTGACAGAAAAGCTAGCGTTATCACGTTCAATTGCTTCAACTAATCGCTTGAAATGTGGGCTGTTTTTATGCATCTCTAATGCCTGAGTGTCTTCCCATTCCTCGAAAACAATGTAACCATTTTCTTTAGCCATAAGATCATATTGAATGCATCCTTTCTCTCGGCGGCTTAGTTTTGCTAAGTCACGAACGATTTCTTTCGTTAAATACCCATCCGTCCTTTCTGTTGTAATTTGGGCATACACAACAATACTCATTCCGTTCTCCTTATGTATTAAGAACTATCTTAATGGGTACTTAGTTTTTGTATTGTAAAAAAGCGAATAACTCGATTTTAAAAATGCCGACGGCGTCATAGTAAAGTATCTTTTAAAATCACGGTAAAAGTGGGATTGATCATAATAGCCTGTTTCAAACCAACGGTAGGTATCTGGTTCTACTACCATACTTTTTAAAACGTGCTCTAAGCGGCAATTGATCTGGTATCTTTTTGGCGTAATACCGTATTCTTTTAAAAACTCTTTTTGAATGACTCGGAGGTGTAAACCTGTCTCTTCGGCAATTTCAGTGATTTTTTTAGTTGGGTTACGATATAGCAACTCTAAAATTTCATCTGTGAAATGAGACTTTTTCTTGGCTTTTGTCCTATTAAAGCAATCCAACAACTCTTTGAATGAAGAATTAGCTAAAGCTTCAAACCAACGGTCTTTCCATATGTCATTCAGAGCGATGGGTTCATCAGTATAATTTAGTGTTCTTTGAGGCAGAAGAAAACGCAATGCATCATGACGAATACGTAATACCATGACTTTTGAATCATTAGGGCTAGCGGTAAATGTATTGACTCTAGGAATAATGAGTTGATAAGGGGCTACGACTGAGTTGCTTTCAGTTGTCATCTGAAATGTATCTGATGAAACCCAGATTTCAGCACCCGTTCCAGGAAAAATTTTAATTGCCTCTGTAAACTCTTTGATTATTAAAATAGAGCTAACAAAGGATTTTAATTCATCTGGTGGATAATACTGTTTTAACATCATTCTTGAGCACTCATTATTTAATGTCGCAATGATAACGTTTTTTAACAAAAAAATTAACCATGAAATATCTATATCTTAGTAGATAACAAAATAAAAGCCTTATTTATTAGTGAAATCCGCTTTGAATAAAGAAACGTGATAAGAAAGTTCAGGTTTTGTGAGCTAAGAATAATGGGCGATATAGAAAAATACTTAATAAGTATTACGGTATAGTCACAAGTGCTATACACTGGAAGACGTTTTTCTTAAATTTATTAAATAACAATCATGCCGATAAAATACGGCATGATTGATTCGATAAACTACATTTTATGAATTCGCCTGGCAGTCGACCTGCTCAAGAGTTTGACTGTTTTTTTTGTCACAGCGTTGCATAAAATAACCAATAGCCATTGGGATAATTGTAACTGCCATTACACCAGTTGTGGCTAACAATGGGTCGAAGGGCAGGGCAGAAACAAGCAGGCTTGCTAAAAAACATAGGCCTAACTGTAAAGCATTTTGCAACGCAGCTGCTTTACCACTCGCACTAGGAAATGTATTTAGTGCTTTGGATACTGCAATAGGGTAAGAGGCCCCGTTCATTGCCGCCATAAAGCAGAATGGGATCAATATCATGGTTAATGATGGCGTGGTATAGATGGCCATGATGAATAAAATAGACATGCTTACCGCGTAACCAATCAGTAACAATGGAAATAACGCTTCTGCACGAATTTTTGCTAATAAAATACGGCAGCCATATCCACCAACAATAAAGGCTAAAGTTTGTGGAATATAACTCAGACCAATATCAGCAGGGTTGAACCCCATGTTACGTAAGATAAAAGGTGATCCTGTTAACCAAGCGAAGAAACCCGCACTACAGGATGCATAAACCAGCACGTTACCGCTGAAAACAGGGGAACTGAGTAAGTTTGAGAAAGAAATCTTAGCCTGCGGTTGGCTGTCATCAGTGATTGTTTTAACTGAGACATTTTTCAAAAAGAGTGTTGGTAATAAAAGTAATATGCCCACAGCCATTAGGATCAGGAAAATTGCTTCCCATGTTTGGTGCTCTAGAACCCATGCACCTAATAATGGCGCTAAAGCAGGGGATAGCGCGACTAGCGGCATAATAGAAGCAAAGACTTTTTGGGTATTTGCTTCATCATAGCGGTCGATAACAAGCGCTTGCCATAAAACCGCAGCGGAGCAGACACCAACCGCCTGTAAAAAACGTAGAGTTAACAGCTGTGTTGCGGTTTCTACCCAATAAATGGCTAAGCTACTTATAATGAAAATAGTTAAGCCCACAATGAGCACAGGCTTACGGCCAAGTTTGTCTGATAATGGCCCCCACAACAGTTGAGCGAAGGCAAAACCAGCTAAAAATATACTGAGAGAAGCACTGATAGCGCCTTCAGATGTATGCAAGGTGTTTTGCATAGCACCAAATGCAGGTAAATACATATCAATGGCTAAAAACCCTAGCATGCTAAGTCCTGCAAGGTAAACCATAAAACCAGGGGAATTTTTTTTCACAGTATTCGACATAATTATTACTTATCTGATATTTAAAAAAATGTTAATGATGACTCCATTGTATAGGCTATTTTTTTAGGTTGTGAAACGGTAATATTTGGATCTTGCTATCAAAATTTTTGAAAGGAGAAGTTATGTGGTCTGCGCATGCACTCGAAGTGATTGATGCAGTTGCTCGAACTGGGAGCTTTAGTGGTGCTGCTGAAGAATTGCACCGTGTACCTTCTGCAATCAGTTATACCGTAAAGCAAGTTGAAGAATGGCTTGCGGTTCCTCTATTTGAACGCCGACATCGTGATGTTGTTCTGACAGAAGCAGGAGCGATATTTATTAAGGAAAGCCGTTCTGTTATCAAAAAAATGACAGATACCCGGCATCAGTGCCAGCAAGTTGCAAATGGCTGGCGCGGGCAATTTAGTATTGCCGTTGATTGCATTGTTAAACCTCAAAGGACGGAACAGTTAATTATTGATTTTTATCGTCATTTTCCTGATATTGAACTTTTTATTCATCCAGAAGTGTTTAATGGAGTGTGGGATGCACTGGCTGACGGGCGCGTAGATGTTGCGATTGGTGCGACTCGAGCGTCCCCGATAGGTGAAAGATACAGTTTCCGTGATATGGGGTTTATGCCGTGGATGTGTGTCGCAAGTCCGGAACATCCATTAGCAAAAATAGGTGAAAAACTGACTGATGACCAAATGAGAGAGTATCCGAGTTTGTGCCTTGAAGATACCTCTCGTAACCTTCCCAAACGTGATACTTGGGCACTTGATAACCAACGTCGGCTTGTCGTGCCTTACTGGGAAAATGGTCTAGCTTGTTTAGTTAACGGGTTATGCGTTGGAATGGTACCTGAGCATCGAGCAGCTCCGCTTTGTGAAAAAGGCCAATTAGTTGAGCTAGCATTAGCCCAGCCATTTCCACCCAGTCCTTGCTGTTTAACTTGGGTGGAAAATAACACATCACCCGCGCTCCGTTGGTTATTAGATTACCTTGGCGATAACGAAACGCTCAACGCAGAGTGGCTTTCAACTTAACTATTTGTCTTATCGACGGTAATCGATAAATGGACCGTCAGCGACAGAACGACGTTCTACAAGGCGAGGGTGGACTTCAATTGTTTGAGCATCTTCGCGCTTATTTACGATACGATCGAGCAGCATAGTGAAGGCCATTTGGCCTAAACGCTCTTTTGGTTGGTGGATAGTGGTCAATGCTGGGGTAAAATAGCGCGCATTTCGTACATTATCATAACCAATGATTGAAATGTCTTGTGGAACACGTAGCCCCATTTCATCAGCCGCACAAATGGCTCCCATCGCCATGATATCGCCGCCACAAAATACCGCGGTAGGGCGTTGTTTATGGCTTAAAATTTGCATCATTGCTTTATAACCAGACTCAGGTTCGAAATCACCTTGCACTATCCACTGGTCTCTCAGTGTGATCTTTGCCTCTTCCATTGCTTTTTTGAAGCCTGTTAAGCGGCCGATACCGGTGTTTCTTTCAAGCGAACCTGGGATCACACCAATATCACGGTGCCCACGATCAATTAAATAGCGGCCTGCAAGGTACCCACCATGGAATGAATTATCAATAATACTGTCTGTAAAATCACCTCGGGAGGTTCCCCAATCCATCACCACCATTGGGATATTGCGATAATCTTCAAGCATACTAATTAACGTATCTGGATATTCAGAACACATCACGAGTAGGCCATCAACGCGCTTTTGCGCTAACATTTGCAAATACGCTTTTTGTTTTCCCAAATTATTATGGGAATTACAAAGTATAAGCGTGTAACCTTTTTCATAACAACTATTTTCAACTGATTCAATGACTTCCGCAAAGTAAGGCGCTTCACTTGAGGTTGCGAGTAAACCAATCGACTTTGTATGATTAACTTTTAAACTACGGGCAACTGCACTCGGTGAATAATTGAGCTCTTTAATCGCAGCCCAGACCGCTGTCTTAGTATCATCGGCCACAAAGCGCGTTTTATTAATAACATGGGATACAGTCGTGGTAGATACGCCAGCGCGTTTCGCCACATCTTTAATCGTTGCCATGGGGAAAAAAAACTCCTGACCAATAACCGGTCTCAATAAGAATTCTTGTTAAAAAATTACCTGCATATTGATGCATTGATCCTTTGCTGGCAATAATTTAGCGATTTGTTGTCGATTTTGTCTGATCTAGCGCAAAAACGAAAGAAATAATTGATGTTATAACATGTGATATAGACACTAGTTTTACTTTTTTGGATATGTATACTTAATAACCTTAATTATTGCATGGTTATTTGTTAATTCAATTACATTAGAATGAGAGGAACTCATGGATACAGATGTTAAATATGGATTGCTTGCTGCATTGGGCTCATTAGCAATGATTATCTTTCTTGCTGCACATATTTTCTGATTTTATTTCAGCCTCAAGTAGGGTGAAATAAAAGGGCGAGTGTATCTCGCCCTTGTCTATTTATGCTTTGTTTCAATACTTGCTAGGTGACTATGCTAAGTTTTCTTCCACAAATTTCCAGTTAACCAGTGCCCAGAAGTTTTCTAAGTATTTAGGGCGGGCGTTGCGGTAATCGATATAGTAAGCATGCTCCCAAATATCAACGGTTAACACGGGTTTATCATCACCAGAAATTGGGGTCGCAGCATTCGATGTATTTACGATTGCAAGGCTACCATCTGCTTTTTTCACTAACCAAGTCCATCCAGCACCGAAGTTTTTGGTTGCTGCATCAGTAAACTGAGCTTTAAATTCAGCAAAAGAACCGAATGCTTTATTAATAGCTTCCGCAACTTTTCCTGTCGGCTCGCCACCAGCGTTTGGCGCTAAGCAATTCCAATAGAAAGTGTGGTTCCAAACTTGTGCCGCGTTGTTAAAAACCCCTGCTTCAGAAGTTTTGATTATTTCTTCTAAAGATTTTCCTTCAAAGTTAGTACCTTTGATGAGGTTATTTAAGTTAACAACGTATGTGTTGTGGTGTTTACCATAGTGATATTCTAAGGTTTCTGCAGAGATATAAGGTTCTAAAGCATCTTTTGCATACGGTAAAGCGGGTAGTTCAAATGACATTGCGTACTCCTTGATTGCTTTTATATCAAAATACTCAGGGTGTTTGCTCTTAAAGTGAGCGAAATAATATGTCACAGCTTATCATTAGAGTTTCGCCTATTGGCGATATGATACTTAATATATTAATGATAGCACGATCAACCTTACAAAGGTAAGGTAATGAGACGACTAAGATGCTAACAGATAAATAGAGAAATTACAGATAAAAATCATATAGATATTGTAGGTGAGGAACCTAAGCACATTAAATTTCAGTTCTTACTTAGAAATAGCTACTTGTTTGACTTAGGTAAAGAGAAGATAGAAAAGGTGCCTTTTTACTTTTTGGGATGCTATAGTAATGCCCCTATAAAACTGGCATATTGTATGAAACAATTCAGTTTCTTATTATATCAGTCAATCAGTCAATGTATTCTGTTAAGTTGCGGTAGACTCTCAGTTACCGGCTGACTGCAAAACCTGCATCTTTGTTTTAAGGAAGTTAAAAAATGACAACTATTGAAAGAATTGAGCGCCAAATTAAAGAAAACCCAATTTTATTATATATGAAAGGCTCTCCTAAACTTCCGAGCTGTGGTTTTTCTGCTCAGGCAGTACAAGCTCTGTCTTCTTGTGGTGAACGTTTTGCCTATGTTGATATCTTACAAAATCCAGATATTCGTGCGGAATTACCAAAATATGCAAATTGGCCAACTTTCCCTCAACTGTGGGTTGATGGTGAGCTGGTCGGTGGCTGTGATATCATCATGGAAATGTTCCAGCGTGGTGAGCTTCAATCTCTAATTAAAGAAACGGCTGATAAATACCGTTCAGCAGATGAAGCTAGTGCAGACTGAATTAAGCCATAATTAAAAGACTGAAAAACCGTATTTGGTGAAAGCATTGATGACTTTCTACTAAACACGGTTTTTTTTATGTCATGACTATTGATAAAAAGATTATTGAGAGTCTTCAATAATTGGCCAACCACCCAATTTCTTCCACTTATTAACAATTTCGCAAAATAGCAGAGCCGTTCGATTCGTATCATACAAAGCGCCATGAGCTTGTTTGCCATCAAATGGGATACCTGCGGAAACACACGCTTTTGCCAAAATGGTTTGACCAAATACTAAGCCACTTAATGCCGCTGTATCAAAGGTTGCAAATGGATGGAAAGGATTACGTTTTAAACCTGCTCGTTCGGCAGCATTCATGACAAAGCTGTGATCAAAATTTGCGTTATGAGCGACAATAATTGCGCGATTACAATCTGTATTCTTCATGCCCTTGCGGATGACTTTGAATATCGCATGAAGAGCCTCATATTCGCTAACAGCACCGCGTAGAGGGTTAGTTGGATCAATTCCCGTGAAGGCAAGAGCGGATGGCTCAAGATTTGCGCCTTCAAAAGGTTCTACATGAAAATGTAATGTTTCATCCATGGAGAGCCAGCCGTCTTTGTCCATTTTTAAGGTGATGGCAGCAATTTCTAACAGGCCGTCAGTTTTTGCATTAAACCCACCTGTTTCAACATCAATAACGACAGGATAGTATCCCCTGAAGCGGTTCACTAGGGCATTTGGATTGTTTTTTTCAGACATTAGGACTTTCAGTTTTAGTTTTCTGGTTGGGTGACATTATGCCAAAACCAGTAAAAATTTGCAGGTAAACGGTGATAAAAGTTTAGGCGATGAGTTAGGCGCCTAAACTTTTAAATTATATCGCTAATTAATGGCCTAGGCCTTTACTTGCGCTTTTGTTTTCGATCAGCTCAATTTTATAGCCATCTGGATCTTCGACAAATGCAATCACAGTTGTTCCACCCTTAACAGGGCCCGCTTCACGAGTTACGTTACCACCCGCACTACGGATATCATCGCACGTTTTTGCAACATCATCGACGCCTAAGGCGATATGACCATATGCGTTACCCATGTCATATTGGTCAACACCCCAGTTATAGGTTAACTCTATGACAGCGCCTTCACTTTCATCGCTGTAGCCAACAAATGCGAGAGAGTATTTATACTCTGTGTTTTCACTGGTTCTTAATAAGCGCATGCCTAACACTTTTGTGTAAAAGTCGATAGAACGCTGCATATCAGTAACACGTAACATAGTATGGAGTAAGCGCATTTTTAAACCTCTTGGAATCAGCCTGAATCGATTTACCTATTAATATAACGTGCTTAAATTAATAAATACAATGATTACAGTTTGTTTTTTGAACAAATAATGGTAATACTCATTTCTAGGAGTATATCATACATTTATGGTGATTTTTTCTTTTGAAGGGGAAAGTTATGGCTGAACAACTTGAATTTTTTGAGATCCCCAGCCCTTGTCGTGGTATTTGCCAAAGTAATGAACAAGGCTATTGTCGAGGTTGTTACCGCACTCGTGATGAACGCTTTAACTGGTTAAAATTTTCGGATAGTGAAAAACGAAATGTCCTTCGTTTATGTCACCAACGTTATTTAAGAATATTAAATAAAAAAATAGCTCAAGAGAAAACCATCGATACACAACAACAACTTTTCTAGTCTCCTGTTTAAAAATAATGATAAAAAAATCAAATGTTTTATTTTTAATGAAAATTAATTCATAATAAATTATTAGCATGCTATTTATTTCCGAGTTTATATTTCAATGAAATTTTATTTATTCAAAATTATTATAGATTAAATTTAAATGACTGTAATTAACATGATTTTAAGATTAACTATATTTGTTTGTTTTTTAAAGGTTTATGTGACATTGTTTTTTTTATTGTTATTCATGACTGCTATAAGAGCTAAAATAGATAGATCAAAAAGGAGAGTGCGGCTATTCTTATTAATAAGATAATTGATAGGTTATCTTATTAAGCTTAGGTTGAGAAAATGTATGAATCAACGACATATTAATTAGAGTTATATCGCATAATAAATCAGCTGTTGTAACTAGATATAGGTATTTAATAGCTAATATATAAATAAAAAGTTGTAAGTATAAAGGGAAATTAATATATAATTCAAAAAATAATATGAAGATGGTATATTTTTTTGACATTATAATTATATAAAGGAGGGTAAATTGGAATCACAAATTGGGACAGAGTTATCACGTGTTGTTCGCATGTGGAGAGCATTAATCGACTATCGTTTGAAGCCTCTTAAACTTACACAAACACATTGGGTTACATTGCATAATATAAGTCAACTACCGCCTGAGCAATCTCAAATACAGTTAGCAAAAGCGATTGGTATTGAACAGCCTTCACTAGTAAGGACTCTAGATCAGTTAGAGGAAAAAAAGCTTATTTCCAGACATACTTGTACAAATGATAGGAGAGCTAAAAGGATAAAGTTAACGGAAGAATCTGAACCCTTTATTAAAACGGTAGATCAAGTCATAAACAATACGCGTATAGAGATATTGAACAATATTAGTAAAGATGAACTTTATCAATTATCACAGTTACTTATGAAACTTGAAAAAAATATTTTAAGATTACAAAATGATTCTTGATATGAAAATAATATACCTAACTAATAAATGGTGTGCTAATCATTAAACTAGCAATTAAGTAATCGGGCTATGTAATTTGTATGATGGTGATATAGGAATAGGTCAATGGAAATAATAATTACACCCAGTTATGATTCTTGATAAGTCATTACCTTTAAATATAATTAATACTGTTAATTATATTTACCTACGGTATTTCTAATTGTTAGCTGGCTAATTTATTAGTGCGTATTAATTAATAATAAACGATTTATTAAAGGGGGGAAGTTAAGTGCCTTTTTGGGTTCGAAAGCAAGGCATTTATTTGTAAGCAAGAAACTGTATTACCTAAAAGCTATGTATGATAAATATAATTATATATCATAAAGTAACTATATTATTCAGCAATATTATTTTAAGGCATACTCACCGGCATTGGCCAGTGAGTATGCCTAATTTCGTATCGTAAGATTACCGAGGAGACACAGTCACTGTATTTCCGCTATTTGCAATCATAACACGTTGGCCATTACGGAAGGTGCTAGGGTCTTGTTTTTGAACAACAACAATGTTTTTGCCGCTATCGAGGCGGATCTCTAATTGAACACCTTGGCTTCTATTTAATGCGCCTTGAGCTTCCTGACCGGCTAAACCACCGGCAATAGCACCTGCAGCTGTTGCTAATGTGTTACCTGTACCACCACCGATGGTGTTACCTAATAACCCACCAAGTACAGCACCACCAATTGCGCCAATTACGTTACCGTCTTCACCAGCTTGAATAGTCACAGGGCGAGCATTCAGAACAGTACCATAAGTCACAGTCTGTACCTGTTTCGCATCCTTGGCAGAAATAGTATCACCAGAAAGCGTACTGGTATTGACACAGCCTGATAAGGCTGCAACTGCTACAACACCTACAAAAACTTTCTTAAGCATAAGAACTCCTATGAGATTTGCTGTCTGTGGCACTAACATAGCATCGTATATTTGTTTTCACCATAAATACAACAAGTATCAAAATAATGGTATTAAAAAGCGATGGTTAGATTACCGATTCTGATTTAAATAGAGCGTAAACACTAGGTAAAATATCTCAAATTCGTGATTATTTCATTCAATAAGGCACTCTTTGTTAAATATTCACATAGGGTAGTCAATTCATGAGCATCATTTCGCACAAGTTGCCAAACAGGGTAAGGCTTTAAACTTTAACTGAAGCGCGAAACAGTTATGCTGAGCTGATCAATGCATTATGTACCATAATATTGAAAATGAAAATTTCAGACATTAAAAAACGACTTTTTTATTTGGTTTGTCTAGCAATTTTTAGTTTTAAAGTACTTATTTATTATTCCTGCGAAGCGCTCCGAGAAATTGCATCGAATTGTTGACAAAATTTGTCATCAAAGCACAATCTTTTGTAGCTGAATATTGTAAAGTTAATGTGCACTCTGAAGGAACAAGAATAATGATGAAATCGGGTCGTTACATAGGCGTTATGTCAGGAACTAGCCTAGATGGTGTTGATGTCGTTCTTGCCGCAATCAGTGACAAATTTGTCGCAGAGCAATCCAGTTTGAGTGTTGCGTTTCCCATCGAGTTAAAAAAACGAATTCTAGATATATGCCAAGGGCAGGCAACAACGCTATCAGAGGTTGGTAAAATTGATAGAGAGCTTGGCTCTTTATATGCAGATGCGATAAACCAACTTCTTATTCAAACAGGGCTAACAGCCGAAGATATCATTGCGATTGGTTGTCACGGTCAAACTGTTTGGCACGAACCTGATGGCGAACAGCCTTTTACTATACAGTTAGGTGATAACAACCGTATTGCAGCTTTAACAGGGATCACAACGGTAGGGGACTTTCGCCGAAGAGATATGGCTTATGGTGGGCAGGGAGCGCCTTTAGTTCCCGCATTTCACTTAGCTGTTCTAGGGCATTCTACAGAAAAGCGAATTGTACTGAATATTGGTGGAATTGCTAATGTGACAGCTTTATTACCAGGGGCTTACGTCAAAGGCTACGATACAGGACCGGGAAATATGTTAATGGATACCTGGAGCTGGCGTATCCAACAAAAAGCATTCGATAAAGATGGTGAATGGGCAAGTCGTGGTCAAGTTAACCATGTATTACTAAAAGCCATGTTAAGTGACCCATATTTTAGACGTTCCTCGCCGAAAAGTACGGGGCGTGAATATTTTAACATGCAATGGTTAGAACAGCATTTAGTTCATTTTCCATCAATCTCAGCGGATGATGTGCAAGCAACTCTGTGCGAATTGACTGCGGCCTCTATCGCAGAGCAAGTATTACTATGTGGTGGTTGTGAGCGCTTAATAGTCTGCGGTGGTGGAGCAAAGAATACTTTTTTAATGCAACGAATGGCCGCTTTGCTCCCGGGAACTGAAGTGGCGCCAAGTGATAAGTTTGGTTTAAGTGGGGATGATATGGAAGCTTTAGCATTTGCATGGCTAGCAGCACGAACGATATCAGGTCTTCCTGGAAATTTGGCATCCGTTACTGGAGCAAGTCAAGAAACTGTGCTTGGGGCAATATACCCTAAAAATACCGATAAAAAATAACAGTGGTGAAGGATATAAAAATGAACGAGCTAGGTGAAATAGATCTTGCATCGGTACGTCGTGAATACACCAAAAGTGGGTTGAGGCGTAATGACTTAACACCAAACCCACTGACGCTTTTTGAACTATGGATGAAGCAGGCATGTGAAGCTCGATTGAGTGATCCAACAGCCATGTGTGTTGCTACTGTAGATGAAACCGGGCAGCCCTACCAACGTATTGTACTATTAAAACATTTTGATGATAAAGGCTTGGTATTTTATACCAACTTAGGTAGTCGAAAAGCACAACATTTAGAGAAAAATAATAAAATTAGCCTACATTTTCCATGGTATCCATTAGAGCGCCAAGTTAATTTCACTGGGGTTGCTGAGCGTTTGAACCCTATTGAGGTTGTCAAATATTTTCATAGTAGGCCAAAAGACAGCCAGATTGCAGCATGGGCATCAGCGCAATCTTCTAAAATTTCAGCGCGTGGTATTTTAGAAGGGAAATTTTTAGAACTAAAACAAAAATTTAAGAATGGCGATGTCCCATTACCGAGTTTTTGGGGGGGGTATCGAGTGGTATTTGATAGTGTTGAATTTTGGCAAGGTGGGGCGCACCGTCTACACGACCGTTTTTTATACCAGCGAGAAGGCGATGGCTGGAAAATTGATAGATTAGCCCCTTAGGATCATGTTTTTTAGCTGGCACTTAATTGATATGCGCTTTATGCTATAGCTTCATTTAAGAAAATTGACAAATTACACTGGTGAGTTTTTGACAAGCCTCTCAAACTTACTGGTCATTCAAACTAATATAGATAGACAAAATACAACTGATGGAGTCATTGATGTCTAGCAATAACCTGATTAAACAATTGCAAGAGCGGGGCCTCGTTGCCCAGGTAACGGATGAGGATGCGTTAGCAGAGAGACTGGCGCAGGGCCCTATCTCTCTCTATTGTGGCTTCGATCCTACCGCAGATAGCTTGCATTTGGGACATCTGGTTCCTTTGCTGTGTTTAAAACGATTCCAACTAGCCGGGCACAAGCCTGTGGCGTTGGTAGGTGGCGCAACGGGCCTTATTGGCGATCCGAGCTTTAAAGCTACTGAACGTAAATTAAATACCGCAGAAACCGTTCAAGAGTGGGTAGGAAAAATCCGTAACCAAGTTTCACCGTTTTTAAGTTTTGATTGTGGTGATAACAGTGCACGCCTTGCTAACAACTATGATTGGTTTGGCAAAATGGATGTACTGACTTTCTTACGTGATATTGGTAAGCACTTTTCTGTTAACCAAATGATTAACCGTGAGTCTGTTAAGCAACGTTTAAATCGTGATGACGTTGGTATCTCTTTTACTGAGTTTGCCTATAATCTTTTACAAGGTTATGACTTCGCAAATATGAATAAAGAGATGGGTGTAGAACTGCAAATCGGTGGTTCTGACCAATGGGGTAACATCACTTCGGGTATCGATTTAACTCGTCGCTTACACCAAAACCAAGTATTTGGTATGACGGTTCCTCTGATTACTAAAGCAGACGGTACTAAATTTGGTAAAACTGAAGGTGGCGCAGTTTGGTTAGACTCCAAAAAAACCAGCCAATATAAATTCTACCAGTTCTGGATCAACACGGCAGACGCTGACGTTTATCGCTTCTTAAAATTCTTCACATTTATGGAAATAGATGAAATTAATGCACTGGAAGAAGAAGACAAAAATAGTGGTAAGGCGCCTCGAGCTCAATATGTATTAGCGGAATTGGTTACTAAACTAGTACACGGCGAAGAAGGGCTAGCAGCAGCGAAGCGTATCACAGAAAGCTTATTCTCTGGTGCAGTATCTGATTTAACTGAAGCTGATTTTGAGCAATTAGCTCAAGATGGTATGCCTTGCATTACATTAGAAGCAGGCGCTGATTTACAGCAAGCCTTAGTTGATTCAGAGTTGGTTCCTTCTCGTGGGCAAGCAAGAACGGCTATTAGCTCTAATGCGGTATCTATTAATGGCCAAAAACAAACAGAGCCAATGTATGTATTCTCTGATGCAGACCGTTTGTTTGGTCGTTATACATTGATCCGTCGTGGTAAGAAAAACGACTGTTTAATTAATTGGAAATAGCTCTGACTAACCTTTGTAATATCAGCCCGGAATTTTCCGGGCTATACTCGTCCTATTTCAAATTGCATAGGTGTTGATTGCGCTGAGTTCTCCGCATTACATACGGATCTACGCTCGTCGGGTCATCTTGCCATGTTACTTACATGCAATTCGAATTATTTGGAGTATATTCATATTTGCAACGGGTAATCACTGATTTCTCTTCATTCGACATAACAATTCTTTGGGTTCTCAATGAAAAGCGTATTATCAATTCAATCCCATGTTGTTTTCGGCCATGCAGGAAACAGTGCCGCCGCATTTCCTATGTGCCGGATGGGCGTAGATGTGTGGCCACTTAATACCGTACAATTTTCGAATCACACACAGTATCCACAATGGACTGGAAGTGTTTTTCCTGCCCAGCACTTAACTGATATCGTTGATGGATTAGCTAAAATCCATAAATTAGAGATTTGTGATGCTGTATTAAGCGGTTATATCGGCTCAGCTGAGCAAGGAGATGATATCCTTGCGATCGTGAAAAGAGTGAAGGCAGCCAACCCGCAAGCCCTCTATTTTTGTGACCCAGTAATGGGGCATCCTGAGAAAGGTTGCATTGTGGCACCTGGTGTTGCTGAATTCCTTTGTGAGCGAGCGCTGGCTGCTTGTGATGTCATCGCACCAAATATACTAGAGTTAGAAACATTAACGAGTAGAACAATTAAAAGTGTAGAAGAAGCCGCTCAAGCTGCTCGCGAATTGTGTCACAAAGGCCCTAAAATTGTTCTTGTTAAGCATTTAAGTCGTGCAGGGTATCGTGCTGATCGTTTTGAAATGATCCTTGTAACAGCAGAGCATACTTGGCATGTTAGCCGTCCTCTCGTTGATTTTGGTGAAAAGCAACCTGTCGGTGTTGGTGATTTAACCAGTGGTTTAATGTTGGTTAACTTATTGAAAGGTGAGCCCTTAGATAAGGGGCTAGAGCATGTTGCAGCAGCAGTATATGAAGTGATGATAAAAACCAAAGAAATGGGCGAGTATGAGTTACAGCTCGTTGCGGCTCAAGACAAAATGGTTAACCCTGAACATAATTTCTGTGCAACACAATTAGATTAAATTGATTTGTATTATCGAAAATAGCGCTCTATTGGAAGAGCGCTATTTTACCGATTAAATTAAACCTTCCGCTTTTAATGCATCTTGAACATTAGGGCGTTTAGCGATTTTAGCAATGAAATCTTGCAGGTGAGTCAGGCTAGTTAAATCAAGCCCTACGTGTTTTGCCCAGTTACTCACAGTGAATAAATAGGCATCTGCGACACTAAAAGTATCACCAGCAAAGAAAGCTTGCTTAGCGAGTACGCTATCAACATACTCAAATTTATTAAACAATACCTTACGTACAGTATCTTTATACTCTTCTGGCGTTCCTGGTGTGAATAAAGGTGAGAAAGTTTTATGGAGTTCTGTCGAAATAAAATTCAAAGCTTCTAACTGGTGATAACGTTTCATCGAACCTGGAAGCGCGATTAGGTTACGATCTGGTTTTTGATCTGCAATATATTGAACAATAATTGCACCTTCTGTAAGTTGTTCACCATTATCCAGCACTAAAGTGGGTACTTGACCTTTCGGGTTTATCGCTAAAAAGTCTTCACCTTTCTCTGTTTTTTTCTCTTTTATATTCACTCGTTCAATACTGAAATCTAAACCAGTTTCACGCAGAATGATGTGGGGAGAAAGTGAGCAAGCACCGGGAGCGTAATATAATTTCATCATAAAACTCCTAAATTATTGAGTTAGCATTCATATGGCAGATAAACACATATCACTTAAGTATATCATCACTTTCTGTTAACGAATTGCCATCAAGTGTGAGTTAAAAAATAAAACCCAAAATCGGACTGAAATTATCGTTAATATAAACAAGCAGAGTACAACCAGTGTTTAAAACTATAAATGATAAAAATACATAAATCTAAGATAGTTACCTTATGTAAGGAAATACTATTTTGTTAAACTCCTCGCCTTGTCTTATGAAAAAAATAAACCGAATAATAAGTAACAGGTGAGTAAATAAATGACCAGCTTGTGTCAAAAATTGAATTTTTTAGGAAAACTAGACCAAATTTTAATGGCTCATCAGCCAAATAAGAGCCATGGGATTAAACGTTTTCTATTAGAGTTTTGGTTTTTCGGTTTAATTAATGCTCGTTCCTGTTTATTCGCTGGATTTTTCTTTTTAGCACTATTCTTGGTACCTGCTAAAGGGCTAATTGGCATACCTCGCTATGATGTGCTACTAATTTTTGCGTTTATTTTTCAAGGATTGTTGGTTTGGTCAAAACTAGAAACTTGGGATGAATTAAAAGCGATTTGTGTTTTTCATTTAGTCGGTTTTATGATGGAACTGTTTAAAACATCAGCAACCATTGGTTCATGGCAATACCCGGATGAAGCCTACACAAAACTTTGGGGGGTTCCTTTATTTACTGGCTTTATGTATGCGGCAGTAGGGAGCTATATCATTCAGTCTTGGCGGTTTTTTAAAGTAAGAATTGAACACTACCCACCTTACTGGATGGCAACAGTAGTCGCTCTGGCTATTTATATTAATTTTTTTAGTCATCACTATATTGATGATTATCGCTGGTATTTAGCTGCATTTATTATGGGATTGTATGCACGTAGTATGGTTTTTTATACTCCGCTTGATAAAGAACGAAAAATGCCATTATTGCTCGCATTTATGCTAATTGGCTTTTTTATTTGGCTGGCTGAAAACTTTGGGACATTTTTTGGTATTTGGCAATATCCAAACCAAATTGGTGCTTGGTCAATGGTACATGCAGGAAAATGGGGTGCATGGTCATTGTTAGTGATTGTCACCTTTACAATTGTTGTGCATCTTAAACATATTAAAGCTAATGTGACGATAGCACGTTAATATTGGGGGCAGTTTTCTCGAATATAAATATCAAAACGGGTAAAGCCATCGATAGGTATTAGCATTTCGTCGCGTTTAAAATGGGAACTTAGGATATCCATTACGCGGCGAACTTCCTGTTGTGGGTTTTGATCTAAAATAGCGTCGATGACGCCCTCACGTAACATTTGTATGCGTCTATCTGATAATTCATGAGTAATTAATGTGACTGCATTATGTAATTGAGGACGTCAGCCTTGAAAATCAAGCGATGAAGGAGCTTTTCGTAAAAGAAGTTGGTAGTGACTGAAAAGAAGTCCTGTACTCAGGCTTTAAAAGAGGCCGGTTTATCAGTCATTAAAGCGTGCCAATTAACCTCATTTCCATGGGCAACATTTATCGTCAGCCGCTAAATTGGGGTGAAAGAGATCGTGTTGTAATTGATGCTATTCAATCTGTTTTAGAGAAATCACCACAATCTGGATTCTTGGAAAAGCTATTTTCGACTACGATTCTTTAATCATAAACGAGTGTATCGCGTTTATTGTCGATTAGAATTGAATCTGAAACTATAAGTTAAAAAGGTACTTCCGATGCGTGAAAAAAGACCATTAGTAATTGAAAAAACTAATATTCAATGGGCATTGGATTTTATGCACGACAGTTTATATTGCGGCAAGCGCTTCAGAACCCTCAATATTATTGATGAAGGAACACGTGAATGCTTAGCGATCGAGGTTGATACATCATTACCGGCTGAACGTGTCATCAGGGTGCTTGAACGTTTAAAAGCCGAAAGAGGGTTGCCGAAATAGATCCGAGTCGATAATAGCCCTGAACTTATTTCAGTTAACTTATTGAATTATTGTGAAGATAACCAAATTTCGTTGTGCCATATTCAACCTGGAAAACCGCAACAAAATGGGTTTATCGAGCGTTTTAATGGTTCGTTCCGTCGTGAATTTTTAAATGCGTATTTATTTGAATCGTTGAGCCAAGTTCGAGAATTAGCGTGGTTTTGGCTGCAAGATTATAACCAAAATCGAACTCACGAAAGTTTAAATCACCTTCCACCGGAGGCCTATCGTAAACAGTTAGAAAACTCTAAGTTGGTGTGTCTTAATTAAAGGGGAGTGGACAATGTACGAAAAATTATCCGCTATACGCGCAAAAAATGAGGAGTTCTTTCTGATACCTCAGGCATCAGACTTTCTGACCATGAATGTTGTTTCCATACTCTCCCATATGATGGTTAGGATTAAAATTCCTAACCATCTAGACGTTATAAAAATTAATTGCTTAAAAATTTAAATAACCACATTGACAATTTTACCCTTAACCAAAATTACCTTTTTTACAGGCTTATCAGCTATCCACTTTTTAACTTTCTCATTTTCAAGTACTAGGGGGGTTACAGATTCCTCTGACGCATCTAAATCAAAAGTGATATTTGCACGAACCTTTCCGTTAATCGAAATCGGGTAGCAATAATTAACTTTCTTAAAATTAGCTTCATTGAAAATAGGCAGAGCCTGCTCAAAAATATTACCGGTTTGTTTTAAAGCACCCACCCATAGCTCTTGCGTTACATATACGATAAAGGGAGATGCTATAATTGCTAACGGGATAAGAATTTCGCATTTATGACACTTCTCTTTTATTAAACCATTGACACATATCATTAAAGCAGCAATAGCAGTGTTGTGATTTAGCTTTTCTATATCCTCAGAAACTTTTTTTATAGCAACATGCAATAGTTCTAACTCAGATTGAGTTGGTGCCTCTTGAACAACCTTTGATATCCCTGTTTCAGTTTGGTAAATAGATATAAACCTTTTCAAAAAACGACTTAAACCATCAATACCACTAATTGACCATGGCTTTGACTGCGTAATCGGACCAAGATACATCTCATACATTCTGAAAACGTCTGCACCATAGACACTAATAACATCATTTGGGTTAGTGACGTTGTGCTTTGATTTAGACATTTTCTCTATTTTGTGTTCACAAAGAAATGTATCGCCATTAAAAATAAATTCGGAATCTAAAAAGTCTACTCTCCAGGCTCTTAGCTTATCTACTAAGACAGTTGAGCCATCAACAAGATCGCTACTAATATGAATTTGGGAAGTTATGTAGTTATCACTAATGTCTGACGATACATACTTGTTTTCACCCACGACTCTATGAATTAATGCTGATTTACCCTCGATCATTCCTTGGTTAACAATTTTTTTAAATGGTTCTTCAAAAGATACACAACCTAAATCGTACAAAAACATATTCCAGAATCGAGAGTAAAGAAGGTGTCCTGTTGCATGCTCGCTTCCACCCATGTACAAATCAACACTAGCCCAATAGTCAGAGCTATTTCGTGAAGCAATTTCCGTATTACAATCAGGTTCCATGTATCGTAAAAAGTACCAACTAGAACCTGCCCATCCAGGCATCGTAGACAGTTCGTAGGGGTACTTTCCTTTGAATAACCAGTCTGCAGCGTGACCCAATGGAGGCTGGCCAGTAGAAGTGGGCTTATAATTTTCAACCTCAGGTAGTACTACAGGGAGCTCTGACACAGGAACTAGTTTCGGAATACCATCATCGTAATATACTGGAATTGGCTCCCCCCAATATCGTTGCCTACCAAAAACGGCATCTCGCATCTTGTAGCTTGTCTTTTCATTACAGATGTTTGCTTTAAGCAGTTTATTAAGAATATTTTTCTTACCTAGAAAAGTTTTCATTCCTGTAAACTCTAGAGAATTAACTAAGGTGTTAGACTCATCGATAACAGTAACTTGCTCTAGGCCGTATTTATTTGCAAAACGACGATCTCTATCATCGTGAGCAGGTACTGCCATAACTGCCCCAGTCCCATACGTAGCAATAACGTAATCTGCTACCCAAACAGGAACCTGTTTACCATTTATCGGGTTTATAACCCAAGAACCTGTAAATACACCATTCGTATTGTTTAAATCGGCTAATCGATCTCGCTCACTTCGCTTAGAGTTTAAACTTAAGAACTCTGTGACTGCATCAACACGATCGGGCGTAGTAAATTCATCAACCAATGGAGACTCGGGAGAGACAGCTAGAAAAGTTACTCCACAAATAGTTTCTACTCTTGAGGTAAATACCTCAATATGATTTTGAACACCATGAACTTTAAAGTTCACCGCCACGCCTTTTGATTTGCCTATCCAGTTTCTTTGGAGTTCTTTTAACGACTTAGGAAAATCTAACTTATGTAAATTATCAAGTAAACGATCTGAATAAGCGGTAATCCTCAGCATCCATTGCTTCATGCTTTTTCTTTCAACAGGAAAGCCTCCACGCTCAGAATATCCATTAATGACTTCGTCATTAGCCAATACAGTCCCAAGTTTTGGGCACCAATTAACTAATGCTGAAGATAGATAGGCAAGGCGGTACTCCATAAGAATATCCAATCGTTCTTTCTCATTAAACGCCTCCCATTCGTGGCGAGAGAACTGAGTCACACCAGACGAGTTAATACCGTTAGAGCCGTTAAGTTCAAATAATTGTATTAAGTAATTAATTGGTTTTGCTATATTTTCCGTAAAGTCATACCAAGAATCAAACAACTGACAAAATATCCATTGAGTCCACCTGTAATAGTCAGGAGAAGATGTTCTGATTTCTCGCTTGGGATCAAGTGACAACCCCATCCGATCCAACTGACTTTTGAACATTGTAATATTTTTGTTGGTAGTTTTTTTCGGGTGCTGCCCAGTTTCAATAGCATACTGCTCTGCTGGCAAACCAAAGGAATCAAATCCCATACAGTGGAGGACATTGTAACCTTGCAATCTCTTAAAGCGACTAACAACATCTGTTGCGATATAGCCCAGCGGGTGACCTACATGTAAACCGGAGCCTGAAGGATAGGGAAACATATCCAAGCAATAATACTTTGGCTTTGATGAGTTAATTGAAACTGAATACGCGTCTGTTTTAGACCAATGCGAATTCCATTTTTTTTCTATTTCTGAATAGTTCATTAAGTTACAGTTTCCTATACGCTACAGGGAAAGGTCTTGTCTGGAAATAGACTCGGTTATAAACCAGACGGGTAAAGCAAGTTTTTTTGTACCATATTTAAAAATCGAATCACTAGATTTGTTGTGGCGCTTCGAATACCTGATGTAATCAACTAACTTTTTATATTTCTCATACACTCTATCGTAAGCACGAGATAGTCCAGAGACGAAATCAGTATTATGCAAGTTTTGAAGCTCTCTTGTTGACAAATACCTTTTTGTAATATTGAGGATAGAGTTTAATGAAACGGCATTAATAATACATTGATACATTAAGCTATTAAGTGCGCCTCTTAACACAGAACTTCTTTTACTGCGACCCTCACAAACTCCTAGGTGTAACAAATACACAGAAACCATAAGACTATCTAATAACTTTCTGTTATTTGGTATCAGTGAGTGATCGCCCCCCATCTCACTGATAGTATATTCAAAGGGCGAGTCAAAATAATTTAAGCGTGCTAAAAGTGTTTCCAAACCAAAGCCAAATTCAAAACCTACTGTTTCTTTGTTTAAATTTAACTGAATGATATTTCCTATATCTTGAAATTCGTCATTTATATCATTGTAAATAGCAATTGTTGCACCAACCCCTGATAGACCAGCAACTCCATAACTCCAGTTATAATATGATTCATCTCTACTGTTTAGTTCGAAACAAGCTGATGAGAATTCGTTTTCTATTAATCTATTCCACTTTATGGAGCTTGATGTTCTTATTCTAAAAGCGGACTCAGGAACCATTAAGCCGTCAAAGAAAAATGTCTTAATAAAATCTAGCATGCTAACCAGTGAGTTTTCATCTCCTAGCAATCCTAATTGCGAAAATACACTCATATATTTGAGTTCTTCACTAGGATCGCTGTAAGTTTTGAGGTTATTGGCTCTAATACATTCCTGAATAATGTAAATTGTTTTTTCGGGAAGGGCTTGAGAAAGAACGGCATCCTTAAAACCAGCGATTGTAGAGTTTGCAAATAACAAGGTTTGGTCGTCGATTAGTAACTTTGCTGGTATACCTTTTCTCATGCCATCAAGTTCAGCTTTATGACAAAAAATTCCCAACACCATCTCTTTCGAATATTCGCTACTAATCATGATATTACCTTACACAATCCCTTGTGTATAACTTTAAAATCTACACTTATTGACTCTTCCAAATACCACATATCACGAAGTAAATCTGTAGTATTTCCTACCAAAACGAATTTAGCGAGGGCTTTGTCTTCCCAAAATTCTTTGTTATACTCCTCGCCAACTTCAATAGAAGTCGACCATGTGACGCTATCCGGCAAACGGTTTAACCCACAGACAGCTTCAATTTGAAGATGCCTTCTTTCTTTTATAGGAAGCACAATCCACGAGAAAGTTTCAGTAGCATTTCGCTTTATCGAAAGATAACCAGCGGAACTTGTTGTTGTTTTTATCCCTAAATCTATTTTTAATGATTCTTCATTAAGATCTATCCCGTAAAACACCTTAATTGCAGGAACAATAGCAGCTCCACCAGGTCGAGCTGCTATCTCTAACAGCTGGATTGGATCAGAATTGTGAGCAAATGCTTCTAAATGAAAAACAACATCGTTGGTGCCAATGCTTGCCAATACTTTGTTGGCAAAATCGATGACATTTCTTTCAGTATTCTCACCAGTTATCTGAATTGAGGACATTGGGGTGTTTTTACTTATCCACGACATGCAGTCATAAACATATTTGCTAGCACAGATAAACTTAAGTTCTCCATCTCTATAGAGTCCATCAATATGTATAATTTCACCTGCAATTTTATTTTCGATAATATAATCCAGTTTATTTTCATTCATATCATCGATAGCCTCAAGCAGATCGCTTTCATTATCAATAAATGAAACAAATCGGCTGCCTGCTTGAGAGCAGGGCTTAATTACTAACGGATAATCATCATTACAAAAAATACTAGTTCGAAAGGTACTATCTGCTACAGTAGGAGAAAAGTAGTTACATTGCTTCAGAAGGCGAGCTGAACATATTCGATCTCTCATTACAGCTTTGTTTCTAAAAGGTATTATGTCACTAACACTTCTTCCGGGAATCTTTAAGCTTTCCCTTACTTTGCTCGCTACTAACAGTGTGTATTCAGAGATACCTATAACAAAATCTATATTGCCATATTTAGACTCGACATCTCGACATATTGAAGTAATTTCTTCTTCTTTTTTATCATATTCTTCTATATCAAATGTAGCGGGAAACTCAAGAATATATTCAACAACATCAATATCACCCCATTCACGACATCGACCTATGTAAAACAGACGACTGTCTGCCGGAAAAAGTGCATAGTTAACATAAGAATCACCAATAATTATTACATTAATCATTGATATGGCCTTTTTGTGGTATAACTACTGAATGTGAATACAAGTCGAATAGGAGTATCAACAAACCTGCCACCGCGATGAATCAACCCTTGCCCTAGGAACATATCTTGATAATCTGTGTGACCACCTCTAATGTGAGCAACAAACTCTTTGTTACGAGGATCAATAGACTCGCCCATTTCTCCCTTTAGTAATAACCACATGCCATCACCTACAACTTCAAATTTTTTCGGATCAATCATTGCTAATGAATCGTGTGTTGCAATTGAATTATCCACAAAGAACTCTCTATTTACATTTGATTCATCTAAATACAATGCCCCTTCACCATAGAAAGTTTTAGTCAACGTAAGCGAAGAAGAGTCTCTATGATACAAATTACTTACAGACGGATGTTCTTTCTCTATATATTTTTCATCTACGATCCTTAATGAGGCCAAATTAAAGTCTATCGAGATAACTGAGGCTAGGCTTTTAATAGCTAAAGTTAATTCATGAATATTATGTTTATCTTTTTAATAGTTATAAAGCTTATGAAGACGCCTATAATAAAAGCCAACTGGATATAAAAGACAGTGAATTCGTTAAAATAACCACTATTAAGGTCCAGTTCACCAACGATTAAGTAAAATGTATTAATAGTAAAAACTGCACACATATAAACTAAAATCGCAATTGTTGGGATCTTCTTAAAAACAGCGTAAATCCTAGTGTAATTAGGCCGTTCAAGCGAGCCATGACCACCTATGTACATATAAAAAATAATTAAAAGCAATGATGCGAGGTAAACGGTAGTAATAAAGGAAGGGGTAGATAGATAGCTCAAAACTGAAACTAAGGTTAACGTTATGATATTAATATATATAAGCAATCTGGACGATGCTTTAGGCTTACTTTCTGATTTAGACACCTCGCCTATAGCAAATATTATACTAGTGGACGCTATCAAGCCAGACAAAAAAATATCCACATATCGTGTTAAATATAATTCATTATGTGACAATATTATTACTAATTTAATTAATGATGAAATTAATACTACATGTGACAAACTATTTCTTATAAATAAAAACAATGCAATACAGACTGAGCCTAAAAAAAACACCTGTAATATAATTTGATTGGTTATTTCACCATACATATATGAAAAATAAATCAAAGAGGTTGCTGCATGAGCTGACAATAAAGAGCACAATAACTCTCTTAACTTCATACTTAATTTCATAAAGAGTACCTATTCCATGAAAATCTCAGTTATTACCTGAAATTAGGGAGCGAATTCTAACAATAAGGTTAGTAGTAATTTTTATAATTTCATTAAGTCTTAAATAATAATTTGCCAAATTCATAGAAACTATACGACATACAATGAAAATAGTGTTAAGATATAATTATTATATTATTATATTATTATATTATTATATTATTATATTATTATATTATTATATTATTATATTATTATATTATTATATTATTATATTATTATATTATTATATTATTATATTATTATATTATTATATTATTATATTA
>NZ_JAMPNU010000009.1:0-107937 GCF_028479505.1 Providencia sp. PROV205
TATTATATTATTATATTATTATATTATTATATTATTATATTATTATATTATTATATTATTATATTATTATATTATTATATTATTATATTATTATATTATTATATTATTATATTATTATATTATTATATTATTATATTACTTCTACCAAATACCCTATTTATTAAACCCTGTTAATCAATTCAGGTATACTATTGAACAAAAATATCTTGTGCAATATAAAAGCATCATTTATTCCACTGTTGATGCATAAACGATACAATCATCACAAAAATTTAAATAAGATAACAATCTCATTACCTGGAGTAATGCCCATTTTAGCTATGCTGATTGCTGATTTCAGGTGTATGGGGCTAAGTATGTAAATGCGGTAATGTAGGTTTGTGCTTTTTTATGAGGGACTAACTATGAGTCGTTTGACTATTGATATCACTGAGCAGCAACATCAAAGCCTTAAAGCACTTGCAGCATTACAAGGGAAGACGATCAAACAGTATACTCTGGAGCATTTTTTTCCCAATGAGGATGAGCAGGCATGTCTGACGCTTAAAACTTTATTAGAGCCTCGTATTAATAATGGTCTGACAGGTTTAGTTTCAACAAAATATATGGCAGACGAACTGGCAGAGGGACGAGTTTGATAAATTACATTCTGACTACAGAGACTGAGAACGATGTACGAAAAATTGTATCCGCCCAATTAACCCACGAGGCAGCATGGCTAGTGCTTGAAGCTCCAAGGGAGCAGGTACTCGATATCGGGCGTCTTTTTCATGGTGTCGGTTATACCCTTTATATGCCATTACTGCTTGGTACATAAGACTTTATTATCGATTATATCATTGTAAAATCGTATATTTTAACCAATTGATGGCCGATAATCGTGAAGCCAGAAAGCAGTCTATCAAGTTCGCATTGAGTGAGAGCAAACACCGTTTTTTTCTCTTTTGAACGCCACGGGTACTTGGCTTTTTCAAGGCGTTTATTCCAGAGTGCGAAGCCTGTTTTATCCCAGTACAATATTTTTATTTTGTCACGCTGTTTATTAGTGAATAGGAACAAAGCGCCACGAACAAGCGGTAAGTCAGTGTCACTTTCGATGATGGCAGCCAGACCGTTGATCGATTTTCTAAAATCACTACATTCACGGTAGAGGTAAATCTCGGGCGCATTGATCAGATGATTCATGACAGGGCTCCGATGAGCTCGGCAAGATAGGCTACAGGCGTATCTTGTGGAGTAATAAGCTTAATCTCATTGACACCAAGTGTCATACTGGGCGCGGGGATATGAGCTACCTGGAATGCAGTTTTTTTCGGCAATTTCTGCTTTTACAAACCTTGAAGGGTTATAGCTTGCTTAAGCCGCTGAGGTTTGGCATAAAACGAGGATGGGTTAAGTTCGTTGAGCTTGCAAAATACGAGCTGTGACAACGACCTCAATTCAGATTGATCAATAAGTTTTTGTTATTCTTGATTGGTGTGTTGTTTTACCATTTCAACTCTCCTTGAGGTTGGAGAACTGATTTCATTGTTAGGGCTGGATGATTAAAATGCTGGATTCATGGTGTGCTTACGGGAAGTTTAGTGGATTACGATCAAAATATCGCGGGAGCTTATCCTGAATAAGTTTATTACCAGATAAAAAAATAAAGAGGGCAGATTAGTACGCTGTTCCTCTTTATCTTCTGAATATAACTAATGCCAGTGACGAATTACAAGTCTTGCCGCCAAGCATCAATCGACAAGGGTTCACCGAAGTGACTTTCAATTAACCGGCGGGTAACGTCGTGGAGAGGGGCGGCTAAAACTTCTGCGGTATTACCACGCTCAACAACTTCGCCTTTATCCATGACAAGCATTTTATCGCTGACGTGCTTCATCATACCTAAGTGCTGGGTAACATAGATAAATGCAATATCTTGTTTTGCTTGTAAATCTAGCATTAAATTGATGATTTGCGAGCGCATAGACATGTCTAACGAAGCCAATGCTTCATCAGCAATAATAATCTCGGGTTGTAGAATAAGTGCTCTTGCCAGTGCAATACGCTGTTTTTGCCCTGATGCTAACATATGCGGATAGTATTCAGCGTGGTCAGCAAGTAACCCGACTTGGCGAAGTGTTTGAATAATGCGCCTTTCACGTTCTATACCAGTCAAGTCAGTGTTTAATTTTAAAGGGAGTTCAAGCGTTTGACCAATACGTTGTCTTGGATTTAGGGATGTACTTGGATCTTGGAAAATCATGCGAACACGCTGACAACGGTAGCTATAATCGCCAAAATTTAGGCGTTGACCACGAATGAAAATATCGCCGCTGGTGGGTTCTACAACACCTGATAACATCCGTGCAAGCGTTGATTTCCCTGAGCCATTGGCACCAATAATAGCTAATGTTTGGCCTGCCTGTAAGTTAAAGCTAACGGGCTTAACAGCTTGCAATTCGTGCCGATGAAATAGGCCCTCACGAAAACGGAAAGTTTTAGTGAGATTACGGACTTCAAGTAAGGTTTCCATTTAAGATTGCTCCTCGGTGTTTAGCGGGTAATGGCAAGCAACGAGGTGGCCTTTAATATTGCGCAGTTGAGGCGCATTGATACAAGTGCGTTGTGCATAAGGGCAACGGGGGCCAAGGCGGCAACCAATAGGCAAATGCTCAAGAGAAGGAATTGCTCCGGGTAACGTATTTAATCGTCCTTTGTGGGGAAGAGGGCTTTCAAAATCAGGGATTGAGCGGATCAACGCTTGGGTATAAGGGTGGCGTGGCCGTTGCAGAATATCTTCAGGTGTTGCGCTCTCAACCGTTTGCCCACAATAGAGTACGTTAATGCGATCAACAAGTTTTGACATCATTTCCATATCATGGCTAATGAGCAAAATTCCCATGTTATTGTTTTGATTTAATTTATCCAATAAACGGAAAATTTGTGCTTGAGTGGTAGACTCCATCGCATTGGTAGGTTCGTCAGCGATTAATAACCGTGGTTGGTTAGCTATCGCAATCGCTATCATGACTTTTTGACATTCACCATCGGTGAGTTCATAAGGGTAACTGCGCATGATATCTTTATGATCTTTTATCCCCACACGGTGTAACAGTTCTATCGCACGGCGTTTACGCCAATTAAAACGCTGCCACCAGCGGCCTTTATAAGTCCAACCTGGGATTGATTGAATAAGCTGTTTGCCGATATCAGCGGCAGGGTCGAGGCAAGACTGGGGTTCTTGAAATATCATAGAGATATTATGGCCAATTAACTTGCGACGTTTACGTGGGCTGAGTTTTAGTAAGTCAATGTCTTGAAATCGAAAACGGTCGGCTTTTACACGAATGTTATCTTTAGTTACGCCACAGATAGCTTTCGCAATTAGGCTTTTCCCAGAGCCTGATTCGCCGACTAAACCTCGGATTTCCCCTTCAGATAATGTCATGGATACGCGATCAACAGCTTTGACTGGGCCATTGGCAGTCATAAATTCGATAGTTAAATTGCGGATGTCTAGTAGTGGCATTATTCAACTCCCGCGTTAATGGCACGGTGTAGCCCATCCCCTAAAAGGTTAACGAAAAGCACGCTTATCATGATAGCAACACCGGGTAAGATAACCGTCCAGGGAGCAACGTAGATAAGCTCTAAAGTATCTCCTAGCATGGCGCCCCATTCAGAAGATGGAAGTTGTGCACCTAAATCAAGGAAACCTAAAGCGGCAATATCTAAAATGGCAATTGAAAGTGCCCGAGTTAGTTCAGTTACGAGAATAGGGGTGATGTTTGGTAGTACGGTATACCATAAAATAAAAATGTTTGAAGCGCCATCAAGGCGTGCGGCAACAATGTACTCTTTATCTAACTCATCATGAACAGCGACATAAATGGTTCTTACCATCCGTGGAATTAATGCAAGGCAAATGGCGAGCATCGCATTTTGTAGGCTAGCGCCCATAAATGCGACGACAATAATAGCCAGTAATAAAGACGGAATTGACAGTAATGTATCGAGTATATGGTTGAAAATTGCAGATTTTAATCCACGAGTCATCCCTGCTAAGCAGCCGAGAACTAACCCTATCAGTGTTGCTACCAATGTGACTAAAATAGCCGCACCAAACGTTGATTTAGTGCCAATTAATAGCCGACTCAGAATATCGCGGCCAAGGTCGTCAGTCCCAAAGAAGAAAGCAACATCACCATAATGTGACCAAGATGGTGGTGTTAATTGGTAACCTAAAAATTGTTGATCTAGTGCATAAGGCGCTAGGTAAGAGCCAACAAAGCATAAAATTAATAAAACTAACACACCAACAAATCCCACCATAGAAACCACATCTGATGAGAAGATATTCCATACCACACGTGTTGGGGATGGCATTTTTTGTTCACGATAAAAATTATCTGAGGACATACCAATCCTTATGTTTTAATGGGTCCATCATGGCGCCTAAAATATCAGACAACACATTTACAGTAATCACTAATGCGCCAATTAGCATTACGCCAGCAGAAATTGCGGAGTAGTCTTCTTGGCGGATTGCTGTCACTAACCAACGGCCAAGCCCCGGCCAGTTAAAAACGAGTTCGGTTACCATTGTGAGTGTCAACATGGTGGAGAACTGTAACCCAAGTTTAGGAATAATTGGGGGGATGGCATTATGGAAAATATGGCGACGAATGATTTTAATTCGTGAAAGCCCTCGAATAGCGGCCGCTTTGATATAATTTTCACTGGCGATTTCTTCGGTGCTATTGCGTACTAACCGAATAACCTCTGTTGTAGGCGCCAGCGCCAAAGTAAGAACAGGTAACACCATGTGTTCAAGTACATTGATAATCATATCCTTACGATAGGGCGAATCAGAAAGCCATGCATCAACCAAGGCAAAGCCAGTCACTGTTTTTAAATTATATAAGAGGTCAATTCGACCAGATACAGGTAGCCAGCCTAGATGTAATGAGAAAAAGAGGGTTAAGACTAGGGCGAGTACAAATACAGGGACAGAAAATCCTAATAAAGCAAAAACACTGATAGCAATATCTGCGGGTTTGTTACGCCAAAAAGCAGCAATGATACCCAGTGGTATACCTGTCGTTAAAGCAAAAATAAACGCTAAAATGCACAATTCCATTGTTGCAGGGAATGTATCTCTTAATTGTTCGCTGATGGGTTCCCCGTTGATACTTGAAACACCAAAATCAAAATGGAGTAAGCCTTCAAAATAAAAAATGTAGGCGTCAATAAGTGAGGCGCCACTCAATGGGGCATTGGGCGTAAAATAGCTTAAGCTAAAGCTGACTAGCGATAAGAAGAACACCGTGACTAATAAAAGTAAAAAACGACGCAGTGAATAAATAATCATGGTTGCTGCCTCTGTTTTTTCGGAGAAACTTTCTCAGCCTGTTCCATTTCTCGATACACACCAGCAAATGAGGTATTACCAAACGCACTGATCATTAGCCCTTTTATATCATAGCGGTAGGCTTGTAAACGTAAAGAATAGGCAAGCGGTAAGACGGGTAAATCTTCCCCTAAAATTTGCTGTGCTTGGTGGTAGTAATCTATACGTGCGGCTAATTGTTGCGTCAAGAGTGCCTTATGTAAGATTTCATCAAAGGCGGGGTTACACCAATGGCTTAGGTTGGTTTGGGAACCAATTGCCGCACAACTCAGTAGCGGACGGAAAAAACTGTCTGGGTCATTACTGTCAGTTGTCCAGCCCGCTAATGTCATATCATGGCTTCTATCCATTAATTGGTTTTCTTGGAATCGGCCTTCGACAGAACGGATATTCATAACAATACCCACCTGTGCCAAGTCCGCTTGAATAAGCTCAGCCATCTTAAGTGGGCTTGGGTTATATGATTGAGAGGCGATTGGCACCCATAAATCTAATTTTAGATTTTCTAATCCCATCTCTTTGAGCATTTGTTTGGAAAGCTCGGGATTATAATCGGTGATCTTTGCTTGGTTGTCATAAGCCCATGATGCTCTGGGTAAAATAGACGCGGCTGTTTCTGCTGTACCATAATAGATTGACTGCATAAGACGCTCATTATTAATTGCATAAGCAATGGCTTGGCGCACTTTTAGTTTATCTAAAGGGGGTTTACTGGTATTAAATGCGAGGTAGGCAATATTCATCCCAGAGCGCATAGAAATCCGCAAGCGTGGGTCATCTCGTAATACTTTTAATTGGCTTGCTGCAGGGTAAGCTAGAACATCACATTCCCCTGTGAGTAATTTCGAAATACGGCCAGTTCCTCCGGCTCCCATATCAACAACCACTTCTTCCATACGTGGTAATCCCTTCCAGTAGTTATCATTTCTGAGGAGCCTAACGAATTGCCCGGCTTGGTAGTCATCTAAATGAAATGGACCCGTACCTACAGGCCGCCAATCGATCAGCTCTTGGCGATTGATACTTGAAAGGTAATCGGCATACTCGGATGAAAGAACAGGAGCATAGTGGGTTGCCAAGTGCCATAAAAAAGACGCATCAGGCGAGTTCAAACGGAACTCTACTGTATGGTTATTTATTTTACGTATGCTTTGGACACTGTTGGCAAACTGTAAGCTATCAAAATAAGGGTAACGCCCCCCATTAATATAGTGATAAGGCTGGTTTACCTCAAACATGCGGGAAAAACTAAACACAACATCATCGGCATTCATATTGCGCGTTGGTGTAAACCAAGCTGTGTTTTGGAATTTAACATCTTTACGCAGGTATAAACGATAAGTCGCACCATTATCGAGAACTTCCCATCTTGCGGCCAGTTCTGGAACCAAGCGATAGGTAAATGGGTCAACATCTAACAGGCGATCATAAATTTGAGCACCTAGAGGGTCGACAATTAGCCCGCTACTGACTAGCTGTGGATTAAATGTGGTAACAATCCCATTTACACAGTAAATAAAACCTTTTTGGCGTATGTCTGCAGGGACCTCGTTAGCCACAATATCGGTAAAGCGCTCTTGGTTATTAAGCGCTTGTGCAGACACAGATATGATAAATAAAAACCAAAGAGTTAATAGGCGCATACCACTGACATCGTTAACTAGAATTCACCTATTGTAGCGTAAAAATGGGGGGACAGGGTATAAGCAAAATTTAGCCAAACAAAGTTTAAAAATTAAGCAAAAAAGGAAGGTGTTAGTATAATGATTAACTTAAATTATTATACTAATCATTGAAGTATGTCTTAATGAGAAAAAATCTCATTAAAAAGCTTTACAAATGACACTGATAACGATTATCATTCGTTTTGTCACTTAAGCTAAGTGCTTATGTAGACAAGGCATGACATTGCTCACATTGCTTCCAGTGTTTTATTTAATAGCCAGCTTGGGTGCTGGCTTTTTTTTATGTAAAAATAATGGAGCCTGTTTTACATTGTTTTTTGCTATTACTCTAAACCCACATAGTGTAGGTCTTCATCGGTCACTTTACCTTGGAGAGTACAAAAGAAACGAACAACACCTCTTTGCTCATCTTTTTCAATAATCAGCATTTTTTCAGCAGCATTCGGGTCTAAGTTGTAGTCTTGCGTTGCGTATTCGTTAAATACCCATTTACCCTGCAAGTTGTGGCGGATCATCGGTGAGTAGATGTAAGTATTTCCCACCTTTATAATAGCAATCTTTGATGAAGTATAGCGGACAACCTCTTCGAGGCTTTGAGTGGTTTCAAATCCCCAAAAATAGTATTGACCACGTAAGCCTAAATAGGAGAAGTCATCATATTTATCAAAATTACTATAGCTAACAAAAAAACGGTTAAAAGTAACAATACCTGTTGGTGAAAAGTTGAGATCAACAGAAATTTGTTCGCCGTCACCTAATTGCCTATTTTTCAATCTGTTAGATACATCGTTTAAAACGGGGTACTCTTTTATTTTCTCGAAAAAAGCAGCGTCACAGTAAGAAAATGTTCTCATCAATGATTCCGCATAGACTACAGGAGATAACCCTAGAAGAAAAAAGGTGATAGCGAGTATATTTATATTCTTCATAATAGGCTCCTCATATAATAAAAATCATATTAATAGAGATATCATATAAATATATTTCGCACAGTAGTTAAATATGACAAGGTGTAAAAATAGTTTAATAATTTAACACTATTATTAATTAAATATAGACTTAAGCATGGATATTTAATTAACTAAATGTGCTGAATATCCATGACATTTATATATAATGGCCAGTAAAAATGACTAGTTATCATTGTTTTGTTATTTTTAACTCATTGGGTGCGTAAGTTGAGGTAATAACTATTTATTTTTTTGAATTTTATTTAATCTGTTGATATTTAATGATTTTATTTGTTTTATCTATATTCTTTATCGGGTTTTATTAGTTGGGGATAATAAAGAATTCTTGAAACTAAAATATGGAACTGGAAATATTTAGTAATAAAGATAAGACAATATATTTAATTTTTACTTCTTAAGTATAATACAGTAGTCCAAACAATAAACTTGTATTTTTTGGACTGTCAGTTATTAAATTTCAATATTTATTTGATGTTTTTTTATTAACCCCCGCAGTTGGTCATAGCTTAATGATAACCGTTGTGCAGCTTTACGTTGATTAAAATGGCAATCAGTTAGTGCTTTTTCTAATAACGCTTTTTCGGATTGCTGTTGCCACTGACGTAAATCACAAGGTAATGAAGGCAATATTGCCTTTTGTTGCTGGGTAGGTTGTGAGGGCAGAGTATTTGGTGATTCATGTAATTCAGCGAGTTTTTCGCCAAATGGGTTAAAAATAATATTATCAACGGGCTCTGCTCGGTTTCCATGGCGGTATACTGAGCGCTCAATGACATTTTTTAATTCGCGTACATTACCTGGCCATGGGTAGTGTTGCAGGGCCTGTTGGGCATGTTGTGTAAAGCCTGTAAAGTGTGAACGCTTTAATTCACCACACATTAAAATGGCAAAATGTTCTGCTAACAATAAGATATCAGGCTGTCGTTCACGTAGTGGGGGAAGGCGAATAACATCAAAAGCCAGCCTATCTAAGAGGTCAGCTCGAAAACGACCCTGTTTGGCAAGTTCGGGTAAATTGGCATTTGTGGCACAGATTAAACGCACATCTACGTGTAAAGCTTGGCTTCCACCGACTCGCTCAAGTTCGCCATACTCAATGACCCGTAAGAGTTTCTCTTGAACTGACATAGGTGCTGTAGCAAGCTCGTCAAGAAAAAGAGAGCCTTTATCTGCTCGTTCAAAGCGCCCTTGATGGCGTTTTTGAGCACCTGTAAAAGAGCCCGCTTCATGTCCAAATAATTCAGAATCCAGCAAATTCTCATTGAGTCCGCTGCAATTGAGAGAGATAAAAGCTTCTTGCCAGCGTGGAGAGAGGTAATGAAGTCTATCTGCGATAAGTTCTTTACCTGTGCCACGCTCACCGATAACCAAAACAGGCTTATTGAGTTGTGCGAGTTCAGAGGCTTGTTCAAGTACATCGAGAAAATTACTTGAAACGCCAAGAATAGGTTCATTGGTTTCTTTCATGGTTTTTTTTACCAATAGTTGGTCTAAAATGCCGATAATTTAACTATAGACTAAAATGATTTTCAGGGGAAGCTTATAATTATTCTCTTTAAAATCATATTAATATGAATTAATTTAAAAGTTGGCACGCGAATTGCTATTTTAAATATGTGAATAGCAATTGCTAAATACAGCAACATGCGAATTGTTGTTAGACTTACGGAGCGTCAGGTATGGGTTGGAAGCCAAATCAGGTCGAGGCGCTACAGAATGATTAAATCCATCAAGAGGATATAAATAATGGGTATTTTTTCACGTTTTGCCGATATCATTAATGCAAACATCGCTTCTTTGTTAGACAAAGCAGAAGATCCGCAAAAAATGATCCGTCTGATGATCCAAGAAATGGAAGACATGTTAGTTGAAATCCGTTCAACATCAGCACGTACTTTAGCAGAAAAGAAAGGTTTAGAGCGTCGCATTGAAATGGGCGAAAAACAAGTTGCTGATTGGCAAGAAAAAGCAGAATTAGCGCTGGTGAAAGATAAAGAAGACTTAGCGCGCGCCGCACTGATTGAAAAGCAAAAAGTGAGTGCGATGGTCGATACCTTAAAACATGAGCTGATAATTGTTGATGAAACCTTGACTCGCTTGAAAGGTGAAATCACAGAATTAGAGAACAAACTGCAAGAAACTCGTGCGAAACAACAATCAATGGTTGTTCGTATGGAAGCAGCACAGTCTAGTCGTAATGTACGTCGCCAATTGGATAGCGGCAAACTAGATGAAGCAATGGCTCGTTTTGAACAGTTTGAACGCCGTATAGACCATATGGAAGGCGAAGCTCAAAGTTATGGTATTGGTAAACAAAAATCGCTGGATCAACAGTTTGCAGAGTTAAAAGCAGACGATGAAATAAGCGCGCAATTAGCAGCGCTTAAAGCTAAAATCAATAAAGATCAGTAATAGTTATTTTGATGCACTGGTACGTTAGCCATATCGTATCAGTGCCATAGATAGGTTAACCATATGTATAAGGATATGTGATGGGCTACGTTTTTCTGTCTCTCGTATTAATCATTTTTCTCATTTTTATTCTGCCTATTTGGCTGTGGTTACATTACAGCAAAAAAAATAGTGGGCAGGGGAGTCAGCTAACTGAAAATGAAGTACAACGTTTAATGCAATTAGCAGAGCAAGCATCACAGATGCAACAACGCATTAAAACGCTTGAAGATATTTTGGATGCAGAACACCCAAATTGGAGGCAAAAATAATGACTCAATTTCGCAACCGCAAACTTTATCGTTTAACGGATAGACGTGTGTTCGGTGGTGTGTGTTCGGGTATTGCTGAGTACTTAGAACTTCCGGTTGCTTTGGTCAGAGCATTAGCCGTATTGGCCTTATTTGTAAGCTTTGGAATTACATTGATTTTATATATCGTGATGTGTTTTGTCGTAGAAACGGCTCCAAGTGGCTACCGTTCACAGCAAGATATTGGCCCAGAAGTTAGCAGCTTGATTAACCAAATCGATACACAATTAAAATCAGGTGAAATGAAGCTACGCCAAATTGAAAGATATGTTACATCAGATACTTATACAGTGAACAGTAAATTCCGAAATCTATAACAAATCGTATCGCCATCACATGATAAGGGATTAGGTTTTAAAACCAAATCCCTTTTGTTTTTTATCAATAAGTGAGTGAAGTATGGCAAATAACGTTCTTTATCGAATAAAAAAATTTGCAAAAAAACGTCTTCTGCAAAAAGGCATTCGACTAGCAGTAGTGTTGCTTATTTCTTATAGTCCTGCTGGGGCCGTAGGAAGAATAATTAAATTATTGACGAGTAAATGGTTGCTTAATGTACTCATTAAACGGTTAACCTAATACAGTTTGTTTTATGCTAAATTATAGTACGCAATATGACGTAAAATGGGTTTAAATTGAAAGGATAAGTCTTGGGAGGAGCATGAAACGACTGCACAGTGAATTAACCGATTTGATGAATAGAAGTGTTGATCGTCATGTTAGGCTCGCAGTAACAGGGCTTAGCCGCAGTGGAAAAACCGCATTTATTACTTCATTGGTCAATCAACTATTGAATGTGAATGCGGGCGCGCGGCTCCCTCTGTTTTCTGCTGCGCGTGATAAGCGGTTGTTAGGGGTTAAGCGGATACCTCACCGTGATTTGTCGGTACCTCGTTTTGCGTATGATGATGGGATTGCATCACTTTATGGGGAGCCACCACAATGGCCAACACCAACAAGGGGTGTAAGTGAAATACGCCTTAAATTGCATTACCGTTCAGAAGACTCTTTTTTACGTCACTTTGTCGATAACTCATCATTGTATTTAGAAATTGTCGATTACCCCGGTGAATGGTTGTTGGATTTACCCATGCTAGATTTAAATTATTTAGCGTGGTCTGAGCAAATGAACACCTTAATAAAGGGAAAACGCGCGCATTTGGCCCACTCGTGGCTGGCATTGTGTGAGAAATGTGACCCCTTAGCCCCAGTCGATGAAAACTTACTCGCTGAGATTGCCGCTGCCTATACCCAATATCTAGTGGAGTGTAAGGCCCAAGGCCAACATTTTATCCAACCTGGCCGCTTTGTTTTGCCTGCTGAATTAGCTGGAGCGCCTGCACTACAGTTTTTCCCATGGCCTAATGTGGCTAAATATGGCGATAAAAAGCTCGCACAGGCAGGCAAAAACACCAATATTGGTGCATTGCAGCAACGCTATCAATATTATTGTGAACATGTCGTAAAAGGCTTTTATCGTGATTATTTCCAACGCTTTGACCGGCAAATTGTTTTAGTTGATTGTTTACAACCCTTAAATAGTGGGGTTGATGCTTTTAATGATATGAGAATGGCATTAACGCAATTAATGCGCAGTTTTCATTATGGAAAGCGCACATTACTGAGGCGTTTATTTTCGCCATGTATTGATAAATTACTCTTTGCGGCGAGCAAGTCAGACCATGTAACACCAGACCAACATGCAAACCTAGTGGCTTTGTTGCAGCAGTTAGTGCAAGAGGCGTGGCAGCATGCTGCATTTGAAGGGATCAGCATGGATTGTGTGGGTTTAGCGTCAATACAAGCAACCGAAAGTGGCCTTGTGGATTACAAAGGTGAAAAATTACCTGCATTAAAAGGGGATCGGCTAAGTGATGGCCAACCGTTAATGTTTTATCCAGGAGAGGTGCCAAAACGATTGCCTAATGAACAATTTTGGCAAGCACAAGGTTTTCAATTTGAAGATTTCAGACCAAGGCCAACGCCAATGGATCAACCATTGCCACATATTCGTATGGACAGTGCGCTTGAATTTTTGTTGGGAGATAAACTGAAATGAATGAACCCTTAAAACAGCGTTTAGATTTCGCTGAGAATAGTGAAAATAATACGAAAGAATCGCTAAAAAAAGCCCAAGTTTTTGATGAACGAGAGCTCGAAAAATTTACCCCAGTCTCTCTGGAAACAGAGCAGGACAGCCAAGAGGGAGAGGTTGAAAGCCTGATTAACGAAGCGCTAAAACCAAAACGGAGTTTTTGGCGGAAATTAGTTGGTGCGGCCGCGGGGATTTTTGGTGTCAGTGTCGTTGCTCAGCTTGGCGTTTGGATCCACCAATCATGGGTAACACAAGATTGGACGGCATTAGGTGTCGCCGCTGCGGGTGGCTTAATCGTCGTAGCGGGTGTCGGGTCAGTTGTTGGCGAATGGCGGCGGTTGTATCGCCTAAGAGCGCGTGCGGAGGAGCGGGATTTTGCTCGCGAATTATTGCACAGCCATGGCATGGGGCAAGGAAAGGTTTTTTGTGACAAACTGGCAAAGCAATCTGCGTTATCAATGCAGCATCCAGCGATTGTTAATTGGCAAGCCACTCTCCATGACTCTCATAACGATAGAGAAGTTGTTGAATTATATAGCCGAATGGTTCAGCCTATTCTTGACGAACAGGCTCGTAAAGAGATTAGTCGTTGTTCCGCAGAATCGGCCATTATGATTGCTGTGAGCCCGTTAGCGCTGGTGGATATGGCATTTATTGCTTGGCGAAATATTCGTTTAATTAATCGGATCGCGGCAATCTATGGTATTGAGCTCGGTTATTACAGCCGAATTAGGCTGTTTCGTATGGTGCTGATTAATATTGCCTTTGCTGGGGCATCTGAATTAATTCGTGAAGTGGGGATGGACTGGTTATCTCAAGATATTACCGCAAGGCTATCAACACGAGCAGCACAAGGTATTGGGGCTGGTTTGTTAACTGCGCGTTTAGGTATTAAGGCCATGGAGTTATGTCGACCGCTACCTTGGATTGAAAACAAGCCACGTTTAGCCGATTTTCGCCATCAGTTAATTGGCCAATTGAAGAATGTTATTCCAAGTAAAAAAGAAAAAGTGTAGAGAAACATCGTTGGCAGGGTGAGTTGACAGTTTTTACTCGCTCTGCAGCATCATTTGTTGATTAATGTTTTTATTGTCATTTCAAGTCACAAAAAATTGAGAAAAGCTGTGATTTTATTTGTTGATGGCTACAAAGCTTACAGGCTGTCAACAATTTGTGACACAAACACTGTATTCCCTTAATGTTTAAAGCTAAAATACCTTCATTCTCTCGGCTTTTTTTGATAAAGGTTTCTATCCATGCGCCTCGAAGTGACCTGCCAAGACCGTATCGGTTTAACGCGTGAATTACTTGATCTGTTAGTCCTACAAAATATTGATTTGAAAGGTATTGAAATATCTCCCCAACGTAGGATTTACCTAAACTTTACACCTGTGGATTTTCAGGTATTCAGCACATTGATGGCAGAAATACGGCGTATTAATGGCGTTATTGATGTTCGCCGGATTTATTTTATGCCATCAGAAAGAGAGCATAAAGCGGTTTGGGCATTATTGAACTCATTTCCAGAATCTGTTTTGTCTATTGACAATAAGCTAAATATTGAGTTGGTTAATCCAATGACATTGCAATTATTTGGCTATGATGAGGCAAAAATTAGAGAAAAAACCTTTTCTCAGTTAGTTGGCAACCAAGGGCTAGCACGTTGGTTTGAACGAGAGTTACCCGAAGCTTATACAGAAAAAGTCGTGATTAAAGGCCAAGACTACTTGATGCAAGTGACGCCTATTATTTTGGCAGATGAAAATGGCAAATTCCATTGCACAGGAGCCGTATTATTATTGAAATCGGCTGAGATTTTAGATAAGCAACGTCAACAAGTCGTCGAAGTGGATGGCAGCGGTTTTGAACAAATTATTGCAGTTAGTCCTGTCATGGCAAATGTCGTTGAACGCGCTAAACGCGTTGCTATGTTGGATGAACCATTATTACTTGTTGGTGAAACGGGGACAGGGAAAGATATCCTAGCGAAAGCTTGTCATTTGCATAGCGCTCGAGGAAAAGAACCATTTTTAGGTTTAAATTGTGCTTCGATGCCCGACGATGTTGTGGAAAGTGAATTATTTGGTTATGCGGCAGGTGCGTACCCAAATGCAGTTGAAGGCAAAAAAGGTTTTTTTGAACAAGCAAACGGTGGAACGGTGTTGCTTGATGAAATTGCTGAAATGTCGCCACAAATGCAAATTAAGTTGTTACGTTTTTTAAATGATGGAACATTTAGGCGTGTAGGGGAAGAGCGGGAAGTTAAGGTTAATGTCCGTGTAATTTGTGCAACCCAGAAAAATTTACCTGAATTAGTTGCAGAAAAAAAATTTAGAGAAGATCTTTATTATCGTTTAAATGTACTCACATTAACTATCCCACCATTACGTGAACGTAAAGAAGATATTTTGCCGCTAACGAAAACATTTGTAGGCAGTTTTTCAAAAGAGCTTCATATTGCTGAACCTAAATTGGCACCTTCGCTGATAGAATATCTAAGTAGCTATTCTTGGCCGGGTAATGTAAGACAACTAAGAAATGCGCTTTATCAAGGGTTAACCCAACTTAATGGCAATATATTAGATGCAGAGAATATCCAATTACCTGATGTAGTAAATCCTCCTGCACTGGCTTTAGATTCACTCAATGGCTCTTTAGATGAAATAACTAAACGCTATGAAGCGTCAGTCTTAGCGCGTTTGTATCGTGATTATCCGAGTACCCGCAAATTAGCCAAACGTTTAGATATTTCTCATACGGCAATTGCCAATAAATTGAGAGAATATGGCCTTAATATGAAAAAAGAGCAAAACTAAATTAAATGAATAAAAGGAATAAAAGGAATAAAAGGATAACTCGCGTATTAGCGACAATAGGGCTGGTTTTAAGTGGCTCTTGCATTGCGATAACAATACCTGATCATGGTTTGAGTAAGTATTGCCAAGATGTAGTACGTACAATGGATGAGGTTTATGAGAATGGGGCGCTGACTCAATGTTATTTTAAAGACTTATCTTTATTAGAGGCCTACACACAATATAGAGCCTTATTAATTGATGGAAAACAATTTCTTATTGAGAATTTAGAGAACAACCAGAATATTGAAATGCCTTGCCCATCGGAGGGATGTATTGCTATTCGTTACCATTGGAATGGTGATCAAAACTTGAAAATTGAACAAGAATTTGCTGGGGGAGAAACTCATCTCCAGTTTGTTCAAGATACTAAAGGGACAGCTCTCGAAATTATTCAATATCCTGATTAGTACTACTTGATGGCCCGATAGAGTAAGCAACAGAAGTGAATATTGGGCTTTTTCAAAGATATTACTGCCTATCTTTTATTATTTATCTTTTATCTCGCGTTTAATATAGCAAAACCCTACTAATACTATTGCTAATTGGTGAATTTTCCTGCTATATAACAAAGACAGCTACTGTTTTAGGGTACCGTAATCTCATCTGATGGGTTTCAGCCTACAAGGAGTTGCCATGGACCAATTCACGATTAATTTTGTTGTAAATCGTAAGTTACGCGAATACATGAGCCAGAGTCATTATAAAAATGATATGTTTGAGTCTGCAGCTTCAGCTGCCGAACTTTATCTAATGAATAAAGCCGCAGTAAAATACTTAACGAAGAAAAACCGTTTTACGTGGGAGGCATTGGTAAAAAATGGCCATAAGCCTCGAGACCTTATTATTGATATTTTGACATCTTGTTGCCCCGTAACTCAGGACCAAGCCTTAAAAGTATTGAGCACGCTCTCTCATACTTTGATCTCTATAATGAGTGACAATAAGCTGTTTGCGAATGTTGTTAATGCGAAGAACCACCAGCCGTTGTATTGGGCTCATGTGGATTAGTGTGGTGTTTATATTGGTGAATGAAGCGGGAAATTCCCGCTTCATTATTAATGGTAGTGAATTAAATGATATGAAAAGCTTATTTTAAGCTATTTAATGCACTATCGTAATCAGGTTCTTCAGTAATTTCAGGAACTAATTGGCTATAGATGACGTTGTTGTTTTCATCTAAGACAACAACTGAGCGTGCGTTAAGGCCTTTTAATGGGCCACTAGCGATAGCAACACCGTAGTCATTAGCAAATGAATCGCTACGGAAAGAAGATAGCGTAACGACATTATCTAAACCTTCGGCACCACAAAAGCGGGCTTGTGCGAAAGGTAAATCCGCTGAAATACATAATACTACAGTGTTATCTAAATCATTCGCTAGTTGGTTAAATTTGCGAACCGAGGCAGCGCAAACACCGGTGTCTACACTTGGGAAAATATTTAAAACTTTACGTTTACCTTCATAAGTTTCCAGCGTTGCTTCGCTGAGATCTTTGGTGACAAGGGTAAGGGGTTTAGCTTTAGAGCCTGCTTGTAAAAATACACCATTAACTGTGATGTCATTACCTTTTAATTTAACTGTCTGTGTCATGAATTTTTCTCCCGTTCATAAAGTGAGCCACTGTTAACTTAATCTATCTTCTAATAAAAAAGCTTTGCGATTAAAGTTTTTTTAATGGGCAGTTACACAGTGCTGAGTTTTACATTTTTACTAATGACCAAGTTTTATACAGAAATCTTATCTCTTACCTTGAGCCCTACAGGGGGGAGAGCTAGGCAATATTACATTCTTTTTATTACAGTAAGCTGCATCATCATATAACAACTAAGCATTTATCAATGCTTGCGCTTTTTGTGATGCACGCTTTTAAATTGCCTAATGAAGTGTAACAAAAGAAATTCTGTCTGTATTGGTTTCTTGAGTCATTATTTAGTTATCGGAAATGTGGTAAGGATATGCTAGTTTATTATTCTATAGTACGAATATTAGCTCATGTATATTTAGACCGGTAAATCAACTAATTACACAGGAAATGTGGATTTTTGAAATATGAAAGCATATGATGAATTAAGATAAACTACAGAATAATTCAGTTGTATTGCTGTTTGATACTACCTAAGTTAAGTATGTTTTTTACTCTATAACCTTATGTTTTTTATCGCTATATGAGTATTCGGCTCAAATAATAATTTACCTAAATGAAACTTAATCAGTAAATGCAGTAGTGTTGTTAATAATAGTATCTTCACGTGAAATCACTTAACTCAGCTTTTAGTTAACCTTATTTATATTAACAAGATAGAAAATACAATGCATAAACGTTCATTTACATCTTTAACTGTTTTGATTTCTTCAATTTTATTTACTACACCAGCTATTAGTGCGGTGATACCTACGGGCACAGTTTTAGCTGAAAACCAAGAGGTTACACGTCATTTAAAGGATGAACCTGCGTCTTTGGACCCAGTAAAATCGGTGGGGTTAACGGAAGCGCAAGTCATGCGTGACTTATTTGAAGGGCTGGTTAACCAAGATGACCATGGCAAGCCAATTGCAGGGGTAGCTCAAAGTTGGAACACGGTAGATAACCGTATTTGGACTTTTACACTGAGGTCGGATGCTCAATGGTCAAACGGTGACCCTGTCACGGCTCAGGATTTTGTGTATAGCTGGCAACGACTTGTTTCACCAGGAACATCATCACCGTTTGCTTGGTTTGCAGCATTAGCCGGTATTAATAATGCGCAAGATATCATTGATGGAAAATTACCCGCTGATCAGCTAGGTGTTGAAGCGGTTGATACGCGTACATTAAAGGTTACTTTAAATAAGCCAGTACCTTATTTCCCGTCATTGGCGGCTAATTTTAGTTTATTTCCTGTTCATCAAGGAACGGTTGAAAAGTTTGGTAATGAGTGGATAAAAGTAGGTAATCTAGTCGGGAATGGTGCCTTTGTTTTATCTGATAGAGTGGTTAATGAGAAAATTGTTTTAGTTCCAAATAAATATTATTGGGACCATAAAAATACCGTTATTACCAAAGTAACATTTATCCCGATTAACCAGGAATCTCATGCAACAAATCGTTATTTAGCAGGTGACTTGGATATTACCGAATCATTTCCAAAACAACGCTATCAAAAATTATTGAAAGATATTCCTAATGAAGTGTTTACACCAGACCAATTAGGGACTTATTACTATGCTTTTAATACCCAACGGGCACCAACAGATGATGTCCGTGTCAGAAAAGCTTTATCTATGGCAATTGACCGCCAATTAATTGCGAATAAGGTATTAGGCACAGGGGAAAAACCCGCAAATTATTTTACGCCTGATGTTACCGATGGCTTTAAGCCTGAAAAAGGGCTTTACAATAGCTATTCACAAAAAGAATTAGACCAGCAAGCGAAAGTATTATTACAACAAGCCGGCTTTGGTCCAAATCAACCGTTAGAGTTAACACTATTATACAATAGTTCAGAAAATCATCAGAAAATTGCGATTGCAATTGCCTCTATGTGGAAGAAAAAACTAGGGGCTGAGGTCAAATTAGTTAATCAAGAATGGAAAACCTATATAGATAGCCGCAATACAGGAAATTTTGATGTTATACGAGCGTCATGGATAGGTGATTTTAATGAACCTTCAACATTCCTATCACTACTCACTTCCCAACATAGTGGTAATATACCAAAATTTAATAACTCAATATATGATGATATTATCGCATCAGCGAGTATTGAAACAAATGCGCAATTACGCAACCGCTATTATAATAATGCGGAAGCAATCATTGCGGAAGAAGCTCCAATTGCACCCATTTACCAATATACCAATGCACGCTTGATTAAGCCTTGGTTGAAGGGGTATCCGATCAACAACCCTGAAGATGTCGCTTATAGCCACAGTTTTTATATTATTAAACATTAAAATAGGTGTTCAGCCTGTACAAGGTGCGGGCTGTTTTTTCTGAATGGAAGAAAAAAGCTCCTTCCTCTGGAGAATGGGAAGGAGGACCAAAAAAGGAATAAACACTACCCTTATATAATAAAAAAATCATCGTGAACTTTATTGTTCGTTTGTGTCAATTATGTGATTTTCTTTAGCAAATATGGCGATATTTTGTTACTTGTAAGACCACCTCAATTTTATGGTTGTTTATCTTTTTTTTGTAGTTCAATCTAGTGATGACTAATGCGTCTTTTGAAAAAAATGCAAAATTTTAGCTGTTCGATTACAAATATCATATGTAAAAAAAAGGGAGATATTGCATGGGGTTGATTTATGGTTCGTTATTCCAACACTCAAATCCGGTACATGCATTTCAGTTAAATGGAGATGGTGGGTTGCTTCCCATCGACGTGAATGCCAGCGCGAATCAGCAGTCTCCGTTCTGGCTTCATTATGACTATAAGGATCCGCAAAGTTTTAATTGGATCCAGCAATCAGATCTCTTCAATGAACAGGTGAAGTCTGCTTTATCCGGGCATTCAGGACGTTGGAGATTGATCCGTGTTGGTGATGGTATTTTATTAACATTGCAAACATTAAATACTAATGCGGGCCAACGGCCTGAGCAATTAATTGCATTTAGAGTATTTATTAATAACCGAATAATTATTTCTAGTCGTCATCGAAAAGTAAATTCCTTAGATCCTGTTATTGATGACTTAAATCAGGGAGTAGGCGCGCAAAGTACGGGTGATTGGTTAGTTGAGGTTGCTGATTCTATTACAGATGAAATAAGTGATTTTACTGATTCTTTGCATGAGCGTTTAATTGATATGGAAGACTCCATATTAAATGGCGAAATTCCTGATAGAGGGGAATTTGCATTACTTCGTAAACAAATTATTGTGATCCGCCGTTATATGGCCCCGCAAAGAGATATGTTTTCCCGTTTGACAACGGAAAAATTACTTTGGTTAGATGAAACGGATCGCCGTCGAATTCAAGAAATTTCTGACCGATTAGGGCGTTGTATTGAAGATCTCGATGGTTTTATTGCCCGTACAGCGATTATTTCTGACGAGATAACGAATATGATGACTGAAATGATGAACCGGCGTATTTATACAATGTCATTAATGGCCATGATATTCTTACCAACAACATTTTTAACGGGTTTATTTGGTGTGAATTTAGGGGGGATCCCCGGTAATGAATTTCGTTTTGCCTTTAGTGTATTTTGTGTTTTATTAGCCGCCTTGATTGGAACTGTATTGTGGTGGCTAAGAAAAAGCCGATGGCTCTAATATTGATGACTTATTTGTTATAACCGGACCTAGTTTGAGATAAATCAATAAAACTACAGAGGTTTTAGTGCAGTATTAGTCCTGCAGGTGAATGCAACGTTGAGCGATGAACGTTGTGCTCCATAATTGTAGTTTTTCTCATATTGAGTTCTTATACAGAATAATTGACCACTGTAATGCCGATGTAATTTACATCGGCTTTTTTTTGCATTAAATCCGAGTAAAAATAACCTCCAAACGAGGAGGTTATCAACATACATTATTTTACTTCAATAATATCAAGACGTTCTGCTGAAAAATCAGGTTTGTCATCTTCATCTATAAATGGTTGGAGAGGTAGTTCTTCTTTGTCAAACGCAAGATCACCGCCATTGATAACGTCATCTCCATGAGAAATATTTTTGAAGTCGAATAACTCGGTATCACATAGATGAGACGGAACAATGTTTTGAGTGGCGCGGAACATGGTTTCGATTCGGCCTGGATAACGCTTGTCCCAATCACGTAGCATCTCTTTAATAACTTGACGTTGTAGGTTTGGTTGAGAGCCACATAGGTTACATGGAATAATCGGGAACTCTTTAGCCTGCGCAAAACGCTCAATATCTTTTTCCCGACAGTAAGCCAGTGGGCGAATAACAATGTGCTTTCCGTCATCACTCATCAATTTAGGTGGCATACCTTTTAACTTACCGCCATAAAACATATTTAAGAACATGGTCTGTAAAATATCATCACGGTGGTGACCAAGCGCAATTTTAGTTGCGCCTAACTCAGTTGCTGTACGATACAAAATTCCACGACGTAAACGTGAGCACAGTGAGCAGGTTGTTTTCCCTTCTGGAATTTTTTCTTTTACGATCCCATAGGTATTTTCTTCAACAATTTTGTACTCTACACCAAGGTTATCAAGGTATGCAGGTAAAATATGCTCAGGGAAACCGGGTTGCTTTTGGTCCAAATTAACTGCAACTAATGAAAACTGGATAGGGGCACTTTTTTGCAAACTTTGCAGTATGGAAAGCAGCGTGTAACTATCTTTACCTCCAGACAAGCAAACCATTATCCGGTCACCGTCTTCTATCATGTTAAAGTCAGCGATTGCTTGGCCAACATCACGGCGAATTCTTTTTTGCAACTTGTTTAAGTTGTACTGTTCTTTATTTGTCGTCATTCTATACTGTTCTATTACTGGGGGGTTATATTGCTGATAGATAACTGTACATTCGGCTTTTAAATTATTATTGTTCTATGTTTAAAGCCTAATCAGCGAGATTTATAAAAAGAAGCCCATGATAGCAGAACCTGAGGGAAGAGTGATACCAGTTCGTTCAAAGAGGTGAAAATCGGAGCCCACTCACCGTTATTAGAGTCACATAAACTTAACGTTTTCTATCCGTTGATGGTATGCCTCCAGTTTTAGCTTTAAACACTCAAGCCCCGTGATAACACGCTCTGTAGGTAATGACGTATTAATTCCAATTGCTAAACATTCGCGGGTTCCTTCATCAATAATATTGAGTGCTCTAAAGTGTTTACTGCAATATAAACTGTTATGCATGAAACCCAATACCCATTGAATAATCGAATTTTTTTCAGCATGACCTCTGCAATGGTTATGGTAGAGGAGCTAATTATAGTTGTCTTATTTTTTGGGGGAATGGACAATTACTTTTATTTTAGATATAGAATAAACAATTTTTCAATTACCATCGTTCATTTTGTTAATTTTATAAAGTATATCTTTTTTATATTAGAAAAACACAACTATATTGTGTCCTACTTATTCTTATATAGTATAAGTAGGATTAATAATGAATAAGAAGTAAGAAATAAAAAATTTTATCTACTGGTGATTTTTATATATTCATCAATAAATGGGAATATTAGTAACTTAATAAACTGTTAATCACGGTAGGAACTATATTGGCATTATAGGACCTATATTTGTGACTCTTAGATAGAATGTGTTTTCCATTTTTAATTATCAGGCTTTTCAATTCAGAGGAAATAATAGCGAGATGGAGTGAGTGTGTTATTACAGGGTTATAATAATTTAATGCTGTAATAACAATAAGATATTGAATAGAAATGTTAGCTAATTAACGCTCTGACTTATTTGTAAAAAGAGAATCTTTGATTTTTAAATTTAGTTTATAAATGCGATGTGATTCACATTTTAAGTGTTATGTATCAAAAAAAACAAAACAGATGCGTTTATTTGAATTATTATGTTTTTGCACGTTTGGGTTTTGAACTATCAATATAACTATAAACTAAATGTAAATGCTTAAATTCATATTTTTAAGCAGGAACATATGTTGAAACTAAAATTTAAGTTTCTTTGTTTTAAATTGGTGGGTTAAGGAGATATTAAATCAACTAATCATGATTAAAATCTATTAATGTGGTGATATTTATGAAATATCTTATATTCTTTTTTAGTCTAATTTTTGTTTTTCTTATAGCGTATTTACTTAGTTTTAGTAAAAAAAACATAAAACATAAGCTTCCATCAATACTAATATTGCTAACATTGGAGTTTATTGTTGCAGCTATTATGCTGAATACTACAATTGGGCTTGCTACTCTTGACGGTATAGCATCAGGTATTCATTATATAATTAATTATGCTAATAAGGGGATTGATTTTGTTTTTGGCGATATAAGCAGTAAAACCTCTATGGTGTTTGTTGTTGTCGCTCTTTTACCTTTGATTTTTATTTGTTCGATAATTGGTATACTTAAATATATCGGCGTCTTAGACTTAATTATTAATACTATAGGTTTTCTAATTAACAAAATATCTAAAGTCGGAAAATTAGAGTCTTTCGCTGCTATTAGTGCGGTGATAGTCGGAATGATGCCTGCTTATGTATCAATTAAAGATTACATTCCAAGGCTATCTAAAGCACAGATGTATACTATTGCTGCATGTACTGTCTCAACAGTAGATATTGCATTGCTAGGCGCGTACACACAAATGATTGAGCCACGCTATGTTTTTATAGGTGTTAGTCTCAATTTCTTTAGTACTTTTATTATTGTTTCTATTATTAATCCAAGTGACCCCACAGATATTGCAAGTTGTCCTTTGGGGACAAATAAAGGTGAAAGGGGGTCATTTTTTGAAGTGTTGACCGATCACATGCAGGATGCCTTTAAGCTTATTCTTGCAATTGTTCCTATAATTATTGGTTTTGTCGCCTTAATTAGTATGTTGAACGATGTTTTTTTAAATATTTTAGGAATTAGTTTTCAAGGAATTCTCGGCTATATTTTTTCGCCTTTAGCTTTTATTTTGGGTAGTTCATGGGATGAAAGTGTTAATTTTGGAACAATTATAGCAACTAAAATTTTATCGAATGAGTTTGTTGCTATGATTGACTATATGAAATTAACAAACATTACACCACGAACAGATGCAATTATGTCCGTATTTTTAATATCATTTGCAAATTTCGGTTCTATTGGAATGATTATCGGTTGCGTCACAAGTATAAGCCGAGAACATGGAAAAATGATTGCATCAAATAGTTTTAGATTGATTGTTGGCTCAACTTTAGTCAGTTGTTTATCAGCGACGATTGTTGGTATTTTTGTATAAAATATAAATAAAGGAGTAATAAAATGCACAAAATAATAATAGACTGTGATCCTGGTGTAGATGATGCAGTTGCTATTTTTTTAGCCTTAGCTTCTCCAGAAATAGAATTAATAGGCATAACCACCGTTGCAGGGAATGTTGAATTAGAAAAGGTTCACAGTAATGCACGACAATTACTTGCATTAGCCAATAGGCAGGATATTCCTTTAGCGAAAGGTTGTGAACGCCCACTAATGTCTAAAAGTGGGAGTAAAACTCATGTTCATGGTACTGATGGTCTAGCTGGAGTATTGCTTCCCGCATCAGATTATCAAAATTATTCTGGTCACGCCGTAGATTTTATTATTGATACGGTAATGTCAAATCCAGGTGAAATAACATTATGCACAATGGCTTCTCTTACTAATATCGCAGTCGCTATCATCAAAGAACCAAAATTAGTCGATAATGTAAAAGACATTGTAGTCATGGGAGGAGCTGCATTTACACAGGGGAATATAACGCCAGCTGCTGAGTTTAATTTTTATGTGGACCCCCATGCTGCTCATATCGTTTTTGATAGTGCACGACATATTACTATGCTTGGTCTGGATGTAACAAGTAAGGCTGATATAAGAGCTGGTTTGTGTAGTCCTTTGGAAAAAGGTGGCCTCATCGCTCAGACTGTTGCTGAAATGTGCCGAAGATATGCAGAGTTTGACCCATTTCTCCATGATCCCTGCGTTATCGCATACCTCATTAAACCTGAGATTTTTTCAGGTGTTGACGGTTCAATTACTATCGAATATGAGTCTAATAAATTATTCGGTCATAGTTTTGCTTACACATCTACCACCATTAATCATGACCCAAAAGCTAAATATAATGAAGCTAAATGTAAAATTATTACTGACGTTGATACATCGAAATTAATATCTTTAATTACAGAACGTATCATAACTCTTTGAGGTAAAGAGTAGCAATTGGAATCTAAGTTGACATTTATTTAAAATAAAGAGACTTATTATGGATACTGACTCAGTAATTAAGTGATTGTTTGGCCAATACCTTGGATAATTATTTTCTACAGTTTATTTAAGTTGTGGCATTCTCTTGTTGATAGATAATTGTACATTCTGTTTTTAAGCTATTATTGTTATATACTTAAAGTCTAATCAGCGAGATTTATAAAAAAGTGGAAAATATATTGGGAGTGGTACCTTCTTTATAATCTTTATCTTATTGTTTAAGCAATAAGAAGAACTTAATATATAAGAAAATACGGAGGACATATGCCAGCAGTTGACCCTATTGAATTGGTTTCTTCTTTACTAGCTAGTACCATTAAAATGGTAATTACGCCAACAGAATATTTTTTTCAAAGTAGTGCTATTGGGGATGCTATTTATATAAGCTTGTTATTTTTTAACTAAAAATGATGAAAGTATCATCACAATGAGGCTAATCTGATACACATGAAGGAAGTACTCGCTTCCTTCATGGTGGAAAGTCATACGGGGATACTAACGAGGTAATTCATCACACAATTTTTGTAAAGTAGTTAAAAATTTACCCACATGGAAACCATCACAAACAGCATGATGTACTTGTACTGCTAAGGGAAGCCATATTTTATTATTTTCACTATAGTATTTCCCCATAGTAAAAATAGGAGTGAAAGCGTTAGTAATATCTGCAATATTTAGATTAAAGCTATCGAATGAAACCCAAGGTAAAGATGATACATAGAATACATTTTCAATTTGCTGTGATTGAGGCTGCAAATTGAGATTATCTTTATGTAATGCTAGTTGCTGGTGATAGTTCTCCATAAACACTGCCATTTCTGAAGAGTACTCACACCATAAGGAAGAAAAAGTTTCAGTATCTTTATGAAAGATAGTAAAGCTGGGGTTAACTTCATCCCACAAAATAAGCTCACCATTTCTTTTGGCAAATCTAAATTCTTTATAGGTATTAGCTACCCGTGATAATAAATAAATTACCGAGGGGTAAAATTCATATCCATTTGAATTTATATGCTTTTTAAAGTTGGTGATATCTATTTTCGTTGTTAAACTAAACCCACAATTTATGGTCTTTTCGTAGGTGTTGTAATGTTCCTTACGTAACCATGTCTCTATATTAAATTTAGTATAGTTCATAATTTATCCTTCTAATAAGTTAATGTGATTGTTATTAGAAGGGGAACTTCTCTGTTTTCAATTGATTCATAATGATTTTTTATATTATGTTGAAGTTATACTTGTATTTTAACTAGCCTACTTTTGTTTGTCGAGGTCTCTAATTTAACTCCTTCAATGCAAGGCACAATTTGCGTGATAGCACCATGTATTCATACACATGATTGTGCGTTGACGTAAGTATCAAAGAAAGTTTTGATATCTATATTGAGTATTTTAGATAGTACCATTAGGTGCTCAATAAATATGGAGAGAGTCCCATCTTCATATTTTATGTATGATTTTTCAGGGATAGATATTAATTCTGCCATTTCTTTTGTCGTAATTTGATGTTCTATACGCTTTTGCTTAATGAGTTCACCGAGTACTGCATTGCCAACATTATTTTTATTCATAGTAACCTGTTATAAGTTTGGTTTTGGTTTTTTTATTATCTTAGATGGAAATTAATATTCAATGGGTAATAATCTGTAAGTTTAAGAGGAAATAAACCTAAGTTCTTAAGATTAAAAATAAATTTCATAAGGTATAGTAAATAATTATAAAGTAACATTGTTGTGTTTTATAATCTAAAGGTGAAGGTTAATAGATATGAAATTCTATTTAATGGCATAAAATACAATTTTCCACTTAATGATATGTTAATTTTGATACAGTTATTTAACAGAAACTATCTTTAACAATAATCATTAAAGACAGAATCTATTGTTCGTTAATATTGATTAAACAGATAGCGCGAGTTCTACAGCTTTTTGAGCATGAATAGCGGTAGTGTCAAATATATCTACTGTTGTATCATTTTGATTAACAAGTAATGTTATCTCAGTGCATCCTAAAATGATACCTTCAGCACCACTTTCTACTAGGGATGCCATTATACGCTGGTATTCTTTTCTAGATTCATCATTGATTTTCCCTAAACAGAGTTCATTATAAATAATATCATGAACTATTTTTCTATCTTTTTCGCTGGGTATTAATACATTCAAATTAAAATTATCAATTAACCTTTGTTTATAGAAAGGTTGTTCCATAGTAAAAGCAGTACCTAAGAGCCCAATTTTTTTAATACCCGATTGTATAATGCGTTCACCTGTTGCATCGGCTATATGTAATAAAGGAAGACCCGTTTGAGACTCAATGCGTGGTGCGACTTTATGCATGGTATTGGTACAAAGAACAAGAAAATCAGCACCTGCAAGCTTTAAACGATCTCCTGCATCAGCTAAACATCGTGCTGCTAAATCCCATTGCCCGCTAGATTGATACTGTTCTATTTCAGCAAAATCAACACTATATAAAACAATTTTAGCAGAATGCAAGCCACCTAGCTGTTGTTTTATGCCTTCGTTAAGCTGTTGGTAGTATAGTAATGTTGATTCCCAACTCATACCACCAATAAGGCCTATTGTTTTCATTCTTTGCGTTCCTATTATTGTGTCGTTTTCTTACTATACTGATTGCCTACAAAGAAAAACAAGAGAAACGAGGTAAATTTCTCTAGATGATTAAGGGGAGAAAACAGTTGTAATATTAAACACAATTTAACATTACATATCAAAGGGTTTTTGTATTTAACTTATTGAGATAAAAAAAGGATAAATATAGAAAATTTTACGTTTTAAAGATGGATTTAAATTGATATCTGGTTATTATCATAATGAACATTATTTCTACAAAATTGGTCATATATGGTGATAATAAAAATGAATTTCTTCAAAGTAATCATTGCAATACTTATTTTTGGTGCTGCATTTCTGTTAGGAGCACTATATATGAAGCCGACCCAATTGAGCTTAGTTGAGCAGGTGAAAAAGAATGTTTATGATGTTTTAGCGTATCCACAAGCCGCAAAATTTAGAAATATTGAATATCATTTTTCTCGCTACACAGCGGATAATGGTAAGGTGGGTTATGTTTGTGGGGAGGTTTATCGATATAAAAATGATAAGCCTGATGGATTCAAGCGCTTTATTGTTAAATCGTATACTAATGATGAAGGCCGCATGGATATTTCAATTCCCTTTATTGACGGAGGGCATGAAATACTATTGCCAGAACAAGTTAATCAAATTTGGAATGATAAATGTTCGAGTCCTGCTTCACCACTAGAGTAAGGAATTACGTGTGCTAATATTTTTATAGCACACGTTTTAGGTTACTTTTCGTGGCCTAGGCTAGACGATATATTTCAATACAGTGGGGCAGGTGGCCATTTTTTGGGACTATTTTGTAAGAACATAGATTCAAATAGTTTTTCAAGGAAATTGAATATAATTTTTGAATAAATAGAGAAATACCACAGATCACATAGTAACGCCATGAAACTAACAAATAAAACTGGATTATATATTACTAGCTTAGTGTTATACTAAAGATGTTACACTTTGTTTTGTTATTATTATGAAACAAAAAGAAGCCTTTGTGGTCAACGATGACTATATTTTTTGATGTTCATTTTTTAATGAATTTTTAATTTAGTAGTTTAAGGAGTCGATAATGGTTAGTAATAATAATGCACGTCGTTTGTTAGGTATGCCTTATAAATTAAGCCGCTCTAAAAAAAACATACGTGTTTCGCTGAGTTCTAAAGATAATTCCACAGTTGCAGTGCAAAAGAATAAAGCGACAGAAAAGAAGACATATCATTCAGTAACTGTTTTTTACCCAGAATATGTTATTAGTTAATTGAATGAATGTAACCCTCTAGTACTCACTAGGGGGTTAAAGTTATTTAATCAGAACTGGAATTTTCTTATTAAATTACATTATCTCATTTCAATATTCCCCATATGAGTCATTGCCTGAGTTTTCTATTATAAAAATTAACAGTAGTCATAAAATAGATTAAGCGATATTATTCGCATTAATTAAAAACTAAAAAGAAAGATGGCTATCAGGTGTTGTAGAATGAAATTTTTTTGTTACCTACTATTTTTATTTTGTTTCTCTCTTTTAGGGTGCTCTACTCAGTTTAAATCCGATGAAGAAACTAACCGTTTAAAATTTAATATTCAACACGCAAATACGGTTCCTATTAAGGACTCTGTAGAGACCTTGGCTGTTTCTGATATGTTGCCAGGTGATATTCTTTTATCATCTGCTACAGGGTTAAATTCATGGGGAATTCGGTTATTTAGTATTAGCGGGGTAAGCCACGCATCTATTTATCTGGGTTTGGGGGAGGTTGCTGAATCTGTTGGAAGTGGGGTTAGGATCATTACGTTAGACCAAGCAGTGAAGGATTCTAATAACATGGTAGTGTTGAGACAAGCTGGTTTAACATCATTACATGCAGAAAAATTACGCGAATTTTCAGTTCAAAATAATGGAAATAAGTATAACTATAAAGGTATTGTGATGATTGCTCCTTGGATGATCACAAAAAGAGTATGTGAACTTCCATTAATTGGTGAAACGATACGTAATTTTTGCTTAAAAACATTAGCGACAGTTCAATTAGGCGATGATATAGACCAAGCTAATGGTTTCTTTTGTTCACAGTTTGTCTTAGATGCTTATAAGTATGCGGGTATTCCTTTGTTTGAGGGGAATTCATCATGGATAACACCTGCGGATATATTACATATGCGTACAGGTGATGTACCGACTTTCATGCCAACTCAACGTTTATCGTATGTTGGACATTTGAAATCATGGAGCTTTAGCAGTGCAATACGCAGAAAATAGTGTGTAATTAAACTAAAAAAAAGGCCAACATATAAAGTTGGCCTGCTAAACTGGAAGCAATGTGAGCAATGTCGTTTGTGATAAACCTGAGTGATTTACTCAAGTATTCACGAAGTAAAAGATAACCATTCTCATTTAAGAAATCAACCCCTTTTTTTATGTAGTTAATTCTTTCCTTTTTTTGCCTTAATACGTTTTTTATTTATAAAAAACAATGTATTGTAGGTTTAACTCTAATGAAAATTACTTTTCGAATAAAAAATTTTTTTAAAAAAACACATTAATGAGATTATTCTTCCTGAGATTAATCATTAATAGGCGTGTTTATGATGCGAAAATTAAAGGTAGGTGTAGTCGGCTTAGGAGCTATTGCACAAAAAGCGTATTTACCAATCTTAACTAGAGAGGAAAACTGGGAGTTGATTGGCGCTTTTTCGCCTAATCAATTGAAGGCAAAACTGATTTGTGACAGTTATCGTATTCCTCTGTTTAGTAATATTGATGCACTTGCACAGCAATGTGACGCTGTTTTTGTTCATAGTGCGACGAAAAGCCATTTTGAGGTAATCAAGCGGCTATTAGATGCAAACGTTCATGTCTATGTTGATAAGCCATTGACTGAGTTAACGGAACAGTCTGAGCAATTAATTGAATTAGCAGCGCGGCGCCAGAAAATGTTAATGGTTGGATTTAACCGCCGCTTCTCACCGTTTTATATGTCAATTAAACAAGATATTAAAAAAATCAGGTCTATTCGTATGGATAAACACCGTATGGACAACGTAGGGCCGAGTGACGCTAGATTTACTCTATTAGATGATTATTTGCATGTCGTTGATACTGTATTATGGATAGCGCCAAATCATGCAGAGTTAATCAGTGGTAGCATTCATAAAACAAATGCTGACGAGTTGTTTTATGCAGAGCACCATATGCAAGCGGGTCACTGTTGGATAACAACATCGATGCATCGCAAAGCAGGAAGTCAACAAGAGCAACTTATTGTGATTGCAGAGGACAGTATTCATCAAATAACCAATATGAACCACTGGTGGAGTGAAAATGTGGTTGGTATTAGTGAGAAAAAACCCGCTAATTGGGATTCAATTTTAGTTCAACGCGGTTTTGATGGCGCAATTCGTCACTTTGTTGATTCTATTTCAAATCAAACTCAACCGTTGATCAGTGGTGAAGAGGGCTTGAAAGCCCAACGCATGGTTGAACAAATGATATCTACAGCGAATAAAGTCAGCGATTAATTATGTGATAGGGTAACCGTAATTATCGACTCTATTAAACGTTAAAATTTTGGTATCTCATGATGATATAGGAACACCGGATGATACATTTACAAGAAAGCTCTGACGTATTATTTGTTGCAGGGTTTGGCCCGATAGTGACTGACTATAATAAAAGCCATTCTTTTTATCTTGAGTTGTTAAAGCTACCTTTAAAGCCAATAGAAGAAGGGAGCCAATATTTAACTTGCGAACAAGAAGGGCTTGAAGGAGTTAAACATTTTGCACTTTGGCCTATAGAACAAGCAGCCCAGTCGTGTTTTAGGCAAAGTGAATGGCCTGAAAATATACCGATACCACAAAGTTGGATGGAATTTGAGGTTGTTGACATCGAAAGAATCACGGACAGTTGCCTTAAGGACGGTTATATCTTATTAGTTAATAACCGAATGGAGCCTTGGGGACAAACAGTAACAAGGTTATTAAGCCCAGAAGGTATGTTAGTTGGTTTAACGGTGACGCCATGGCTAAGAGAATAACCTGCTTTTATTTGTAGCTAGAGATCTCATTTATCTTTGTGGATAAGAGACATTTATTAGTAATTGTTTATAATTTTGTTGTAGAACTTCATTTTAACTATTTTTAGGAGGGGTTATGTATAAAACGATTCTGGTCCCTATCGATTTAACAGAAGATGAATTAACCAGTAAAGCCGTTCGTCATGCAGTTAATCTAGCAAAACAATCGGGTGCTAAAATTCATCTTATTCATGTTTTACCCATTTCCTCAGCAATTATTAATGCGTACGCTTTAGGTTACATGGAAATAAAAGACCGTGCGACAGTGAAAGCAGAAGAAGACATGAAAATGTTAATGGATTCAATTGATTTACCTCACGATGACGTTAGTTATACGATAACGTTTGGTTCTCCACGAGATGAAGTGATTAATACAGCAAAAGACATTAGTGCAGATATTATTGTCATCGGCTCTCGTCGCCCAAATATTACAACTCATCTTTTAGGGTCAACTGCCGCAGGTATCGTGCGTTACGCGGAGACATCAGTGTTGGTTGTACGTTAATAATTAGAGGAGAGCCTGCTCATAGGGTAGGTTCTTTTTTATTTCATTATTGGTATTTCCAATTTTATTAGCTTTATCACTCAAGTTGATTGATCTTACTTATAACAAGGTGAGTTTGAGTCAGTATGGAAAAGTTTTCGCAAGAATTACTGCGTGTTGAACACTTTGTTCTGAGAGTTTTGCGTTTTTATTTACTCGGACTTTTGATTTTTTTTCTTGGGTTATTACCCGGTATCATCGGTTTTTATGTTATTGAAGGCCACTCAGCTGTTGAGTCAATGCTTAATGCGTTGTCTATGTTGAGTGGACAAGCTATTGAGCCGGCTCCTATTACACGAGGAGGTCGTTTCTTTATCGCTATTTATGGTTTATTTTTACAAAGCGTTTTTATTATCAGTATTGGATTAATTGTAACTCCTTTCATTCATCGCATTTTGCATAAATGGCATTTAGAAGAATAATTTTTTGTTGTAATAGTAAGGGGCTTCACAGCTTTTTTAGTGTAGTAAGACTATACTTTGAAAGACTAAAAGGAAAATATTCACCCGCTACGCCTAATAATTAAGTTGTAAAAATACACAACAATACAACTTGAATAAAAATCTAAACATAATTAATAAGGGGCATCATATGTATCAAACAATTTTGGTTCCCGTGGATATATCTGAAGATGTATTAACAGATAACGCATTAAAACATGCTATTTATTTAGCAAAAATCTCAAATGCGAAAATTCACTTATTTCACTCAGTTCCAGATGTTTCAAGATTTTCAATGAGCTACAGTTATCATTATGATTTATTGTCTTCATTTGCTAAAAAAGCTCTTGAGCGTTCAGAAGAACAGCTAAAAGAAATCATTGAAAAAATTGATTATCCGTCAGATAAAATCTCTTATAAGGTTGAGTTTGGCTCACCACGAGATAAAGTTTTATCAGAAGCTGAGGCAATTGATGCTGACCTTATTGTTATCGGCTCACGCAATCCAAGTATTTCAACGCATTTATTAGGTTCAAATGCTTCAGGGATTGTGTCCTATGCGAAGATCTCGGTACTTGTCGTTCGATAAAATAAAAATAGCCTGCTAGGCAGGCTATTTTTTTGTCTATTAAGAGCGAATAAACCTAGGGGGTTTTAACCGCTTCTTTGGCTTGCTCAATTGCTTTAAGTGCTTGGCTGCAAGCTTGCTCTTGTGCATCATCAGGGTAGCTAGCAAGGGCTTTTTTCGCTTCTTCTAGTTGAGACTTCATTAATGCAATCTGTTCACCTGCATTGGCTTCATCTTTATATTGTTCTTCGGCTTGCTTAACAAGGTCGTTCATTTCTTTGAAATAAGTATCACAGGTTGCACCTGCATTTGCATTAAATGCAGTGAAAGCCATTAATAGACTAAATGCAATCGGAAGAGTTTTTTTCATCGTATTTTCGCTTTCAAAATTCATAATATCGTCAGAATAACACCCCATATTCAAAAACGCACTATTCGAACACGTGAATGTTTTTAACTGATAAGTTTTTTCTACATATTGAGAATATTCCTGTTGGTCACTAACGACAATAGCATAATTTGCAAAATACAAATGATAATCATTCTTGACTGAGTGCAATGTAAAAGTGTACATTTAAGTACACTTTAAATAATGATAAAGAAAGAGATGATTATGATGAATAAAAATATGATAAAAACAGAAAATTGGCCGATCTGTGAGATGAATATATTTCCCTCTACTATGGATGAAACACGTTTGTGGTTAGAAGAGATGGATATGTTATTGGCGAGAAGAAATGAATTTGTCTTGATATACCCGCCAGTGGTTAAAAAAGAAAAACCATCATCAGAAGATATGCAAAGTATGAAATATGTGCGTCGTTGGTTAAAAGACACTAAAGAAGCGATGGAACAGCATTGTCGCGCCCTAGTTGTTACGTTACAACCCGATGGCCGAGATAAAGAGGAGATGGAACGCATGGCACCTATGCTGTCTGCGTTATATGGCCCTCAGGTTTTAATCGCAGCGGATGGAACAACAGCAAAAGAGCAGGCCCAATCAGTTTTAGCCTAGTTGATTGTGTGTTTACTGATTTTACGGATATAACTGGCGATGATATCAACAGACATAGCAATTTGCTGTTGAATAAATTCATCGCTGGGCTTGAAATCAGCAATACAGAAAGTGGTGATAAAGACATCCGCTTTTAGCATTTCTAGGTAACGCGAAGAAATACTTAATAATGTTTTTTCATCCACTTTAACATCAGGAAGTAAAGCTAATTTTTGTGTTAATAAGCGATAGCTTTTTACTGGGCCTTGCTCAAAAAACGCGTGCGTTATTTCAGGGAAACGGTTGTATTCACCTAATATTAACCGATATAACCCAATGGATTCAGGCTTAAGTACATTTAATAAAAATCGAGAGCCATAAAAAGAAAGTATAGACTCAATCGTATCTAATGGGGGCATTTTTTCATCAGGTTCTTGAAAAATATCATCAATCATAGATGCAATAACAGCGGCAAATAACCCTTCTTTATCCCCAAAGTTTTTATATAAAGTTGTTCGAGAGCCCCCAGCTCTTTCAATAATCATATCCAATGTTGCGCCTTCAAACCCATATTGCAGAAAAATTTCAGTTGCCGCAGCGATCAAAGCCTGTTGACGACGTCGGCCTTTTGGGGTTTTAGCTGTAAGAGGGTTATTCATGAATGGTTAATCCTGCTATTTGTCTTCAAATAAGAAAGTAACATAACAAATTTTACTGAAATAGTTTAAATCACGTGACCTCAATCATAGATTTACCTGAAAGAGATCATCATTTAAGCTGATATTTGTCTTTATGATATTTATAAAGATTAACATGTTTAGGATGATATCTGAATGGTTGTCATAATGTTGGGGGCAAGATGACAGAGCATGCATTAAATGAACAAAAAATAGACCAAAATGATCCCGTTAATCAGCAACGTGAAGTAACTCGGCTCTGTATTGAGTGTGGTTTATTGTTATTGCAACATGGTGCTGAAAGTATGCTCGTCGAACAATTGACGACTCGTCTGGGAATTGCGCTTGGGGCAAGTCAAGTTGATAGTGCTATCTCATCTAATTCATTGGTTTTAACCACTATAATTGATGGCCGTTGCTTAACGTCAACGCGACGTATTATTGACCGTGGTATAAATATGCATGTTGTTACTGAAGTTCAGCATGCAGTAATTTTAGTTGAACACCATTTATTAGACCGAAAACAATTACAAAAGAAATTATCATCAATTAAACCGTTACGTTATCCTCGATGGTTAATGGTTTTGATGGTGGCTTTATCTTGCGCTTGTTTCAGCAAGTTGAATGGAGGAGGGTGGGAGAGTGCGTTAATTACATTTTTAGCCAGTGGTTGTGCAATGTATGTTCGGCAAGTATTAACCTCCCATCAAATGAACCCGCTAATTAATTTTTGTATTACTGCGTTTGTCGCGACAACCGTTTCCGGCTTATTACTGAAAATACCGTATTTGGCGGTCACAGAAACGATTTCGATGGCTGCCAGTGTATTGCTTTTAGTTCCAGGCTTTCCATTAATTAATGCAGTCGCGGATATGTTTAAAGGGCATGTTAATACAGGATTAGCGCGCTGGACAATGGCGAGCCTTCTTACTTTGGCTACCTGCATTGGCGTTGTATTAGCAATGACAGTCTGGGGTTTAAAAGAATGGGCATAGAATTTCTATTCTCTTTATGTGAGAAAATGCTATTAGCCGCTATACCGGCCGCGGGGTTTGCGATGGTATTTAATGTGCCTGTAAGGGCATTGAAATATTGCGCCTTATTAGGTGCTATTGGCTATGGTTTTAGAATGATACTGATGACACTCGGCTTGCAAATTGAGTGGGCAAGTTTTCTTGCGGCAATTTTAATTGGTATTATTGGTATTCAGTGGTCGCGTTGGTGGTTAGCCCATCCTAAAGTGTTTACTGTTGCCGCCGTGATCCCAATGTTCCCAGGTATTAGTGCCTATATTGCAATGATTTCAGTAGTAAAAATATCGCAATCTGGTTATGACCCTGAATTAGTTGAGGTCTTAGTGACTAATTTCTTAAAGGCCTCCTTCATTGTTGGAGCTTTGTCTATTGGTATTTCTTTACCTGGTTTATGGTTATATCGCAAAAGACCAAGTGTGTAATTTTTAAGGGATGGCTTACGGGTATTCCTGCTATATCCGTAAGTCATACCTTGCTCTTTTACTAATAAGAGTTAGAAATTCTATTAAAGCTGCATAAATTCTGATGTGGTGGTGAACTATAAAATTGAGTCATCGCTGATATCATTAATGCTACTATTTGATTAGAATATGTGATATTTCTTCTTATGCATTAATGTGTTAGAGGAAAAACTAACGCATTCATTTAAATTCTTCGCATATATTCTTATTAGTGGTGTTATTTTGAAACAATTTAGCTTGTCCAAATATTATCAATTCGTTTTTTCGGTTCTATTATTTATTTTTTCTGCTTTTTCATTTTCTGCACCAAATTCATTTACTGAAGCCAAAATGCTGAGTAAAACTCAGGTTTATGCAGATCAAAACCACCAAGGTGAGGGAACAATATACTGCGGCTGCCAGTGGGAATGGGTAGGAAAAAGCGGGGGGAAAGTCGATTTAGCCTCTTGCGGCTATCAAGTGCGTAAACAACAGAACCGAGCTGAACGTATTGAATGGGAGCATATTGTTCCTGCATGGGTGTTTGGTCATCAAAGACAATGCTGGCAAAAAGGGGGGCGAAAAAACTGTGTGTCTAGTGACCCTATTTTTGGCCGAATGGAAGCAGATATGCATAATTTAGCGCCTTCTATTGGTGAGGTGAATGGTGATAGAAGCAACTTTAGTTTTGGGCAATTACCTACTAATACGCCGTACCCATACGGAATGTGCCGCAGCCGAGTTGATTTTAAACAAAAAGTCTTTGAACCAAGGAATGAGGCTAAAGGGCAAGTAGCCCGAGTATATTTCTATATGCATGACCGTTATAACTTGTCTATGTCACGTCAACAGCAACAGTTATTGATGGCGTGGGATAATAAATATCCTCCAACGTCTTGGGAAATCAAGCGAGATAATCGAATCGCTAAAATTATGGGGCATCATAACCCATTTGTGACAGGGGAGAAAAAATGGAGTTTAAACCATAAAAATGGCGCAGAGGGAGTTAATGTTTCTCCAGTTTCACCTTTGATTCAGACTAAGATAATAGAAAATAAATCTATTGTACCAGATACGGTTGAAATTAAAGGGAATCGTAATTCAAAAAAATATCATTTTTCACATTGCGCTAGCTTCAATACCATTGCCGATAAAAATGCAGTTATTTTCACTAATGAACAAGCAGCTAAAGCCGCAGGTTTTGAGTTAGCGGGAAATTGTAAAAGACGCTAATTATCTTGTAAGCCACAGTAGTTAATTCACTGATTACTGTGGTTTTATTTCTTGTTTTTATGCGTGATAACGAAAATCTTTAATAAACTTCTAAAATTTTGTTGGAAAAATGTTGCATTATTAAAAAAAATGACGCTATATTTAAAGCAAATGAAAACTGCAATAAAAACATGGACTCATTGAGGTACAAAAAATATTGTAGTTTGTCATATTACTGTCATATAGATTCATTAGTTTAAAAGTATCGCTGCTACAGGAGAAACTAATGGGAAATACGTGTTTATTCACACGAATTCGAAGCCGGTTATCACTCCATCATGAAATTTCCATGGTGAGATTGGTAACCGGTTTTTTTATTAGCCGACTTATGGCACCAAGTTACAGCCACAATCGATATTTGACCATTAACTTTGAGCTTGAAGGGAGCTCCTCTCTGTTTGGAATAGTCCGTCATTTGAATTGACATCACTGATACCGGGAAGGGTTAATACTATGAGTAGACAGAAAGCTGCAACAAAGGTACGTCGTGAAATGAAACGTTCATCACGTAAAGAGCGTTCAGGTCGTTTTGATATCAATAACGTCGCATCATTTGCTGAATATACAGGCATTGAAGCTATCGGTATGGCAAAAGAACGTCGTGATGAATCCCCTATATTACCCAGAAATGAAGCTCAAAAACTCTATATTAATTCCATTAAACATAAGCAACTCATTTTTGCGAATGGTGAAGCGGGTTGTGGTAAAACCTATATCAGTACTGCACTGGCGGCTGATGCGTTAATTCATAAAGATATCAATAAGATTATTGTAACAAGGCCCGTTCTTCAAGCGGAGGAAGATCTTGGTTTTTTACCGGGTGATATGTCAGAAAAATTTGCGCCGTACTTTCGCCCTGTTTATGACGTATTGGTGAAAAGACTGGGGGCATCCTTTTTGCAGTATTGTTTGCGTCCTGAAATTGCCAAAGTGGAAATAGCGCCATTTGCTTATATGCGAGGCCGAACATTTGAAAATGCTGTCGTGATATTAGATGAAGCTCAGAATGTTACCGTCACTCAAATGAAAATGTTTTTAACTCGGCTTGGTGAAAATGTGACGGTGATTGTCAATGGTGATGTGACCCAGTGTGACTTGCCTGAAGGTGTGTCCTCAGGGTTAGCTGATGCATTACAACGTTTTAGTAGTGATGAAATGGTATCAATGGTGAACTTTACTATTGAGGATTGTGTGAGGTCACAATTGTGCCATAAAGCATTGCTGGCCTATAACGATTGATCAAGATATTCATTAATCCTATGCCCTACGATTTGCTTGCAGGGCATAGGTTAAATTATAGGGACAACTGACTAGTGGTAGAGCATTTCATGTACGATTTGCTCATCGGTAAGAGTATATGGGTAATAGGTTGGCCAATTTTCTAGCTGGCTTAATAATTTTTCCTGGGATTCATTTCCCATATACAGGTGGAAATGCCCTGAAGTCTGAGGCTCAATAATATGGTCACTAAATTGGATAAATTTAGGTGCTTTTGAGTTTGCATCTTTGCATTCAAACAAGTAACGAACACCTTTTTTCCCTGAAGTATAGTGCAGAATTTTGTAACCCGCGTAGTCATATTTACAGCTGCTTACGTTCCCGTTTTGGGTAAATTCAATAACATCATTTTCAATGCCAATACTGTTAACATCAGTGGCATAGCCTTTTTTATAATATTCACGATACTCTTCAACCGTTTTGTCTTTATTTTTCTTGGCCTTACTTTCTAGAACCTCATCAAGCTTTCCATTTAATAGCAATGGATTCACAGATTCCCAGATGCCTTGCCAATCACTAAGAGATCTATCTTTGACATCAGTATCCTCAAAAATCCCTTTTGAAGCTTGTAGCGCTTTCTCTGATTGTGGATGGGAATGACTATGTGAGCCATGAGCAACAGCGGTATAACTAGTGAGCGCTAATGCAATATAAAGACTAGTTTTTAAAATTGCCATTTTGTACACAGTGGTTTTCCTATTTTTGTAGTGAATATAAAGATTATAAAAAACAATTATGTTATAACATAACATTTGATGGTATGAAAAGTATTTTAGGGAGTTTATTGTTGGGGAAAATAATGGCTAATAATTTGATGAAGGTAGGCAAGATCAGGAAATAAGTTCGCTTATTAGCATTTATAGACCAACAAGCGAACTAAATATTTGAATTGAAGTTAATCGTCAGGGTTATCCATTACAGCATGGCGCTCATGATGGTAACCTTCCTCATCATAGCCATATCGCCAATAAGGGATTGCATAGATATCATCACGGCCAAAACCTTTTTCACGACGAATATAACGACGCAGATCACGAATAATTTGGTCTTCACCCGCAATCCAGAAAGCGCAGTCGCTGCTTGGGATCTCCCAAGACTTAAACGTGCTAATCAATTCAGCGGTTTTGGTGATATCACCACAAACCCAAATCACTTCAACTTGTTCTGGTTTTTTCAGTTCTCTCACGTCTTTTGGGTTATCTAACCGTAGTACAACTTTGCCTTGGGCATTCGCTGGCATTTTCTCTAATAATGCGGCGATAGCGGGTAGGGAACTGGAGTCACCAGCCATAAAGTAGTGTTGCCTTGCAGGTAATAATGGGTCTGGACCACCTGGATTGGTAATTCCCATCCAATTTCCGGGCTTTGCATCCCGAGCAAATAGATATGCAGGGCCAGTTGCGCCATCGTGCATAGCAAATTCAATATCTATCTCGCTAACTTCTGGACGGATGGCTCTGACGGAATAAGTACGAACAAATGGGCGAGGTTTGTCTTCTGGCCAGCTACGGCCTTCTTTACTTAGGATAGGGAGTGCGGGCTGGCTGATTAAATCAGGGGCTAAAAATATTTTCAGATGCCCACCTTCACAATCTGTTGGGTATGTATTGAGTCTTTCACCTGTGAAAGTAATACTACGAATAGATGGGCTGATATCGGTAATGGATTTAACTTGAATAAGCTGTGGTGGAGCCGGGCGATAGATGTTTTTTTCAACAGGTTGTTCAGTGGCCACGGACGATCTCCTTTATTAATGATAATTTTATTATATGGTAATTATTATCATTATCATGAATAAATTTGTAAGTTGCAACCGCTAGTGAGTGATTGGGGGCGGATATTTATGAAGAGAGATTTTTCAGCAGAAGATAGGGCAACTCACAGTGATGAGCCATTGATTTTAATAAAAATGCCGTATGACTTTTAGTCTACGGCATATAGAAAAGTTAATTACTTCACTTTCATTCCAGCGGCGGTCATCATCAATTTAAATACTGACGAAAATGCAAACAATGCGAGTACACTTCCGAACCAGATGATAGCCATCCAACCGAGTTTTTTCCACCAAGGAGAGGCACTCACGCTATCAGTGGTAGCCTTGCTCTGGGGTAATTTTTCCTCTGAAGACATAGTAACTCCAATAGGTATAAACCAAAATAACAGGAATGATGAATAACGCACCGACTAACATAAAGCCTAAACTTTCGGATGGGCCTGCGGCATCACGGAAACTGACTGCGGGTGGAATGAGTGTCGGCCAAATACTGATGCCTAAACCAGTAAACCCAAGGAAAATTAACATTAAAGCCGCTAAGAATGGCACGCTATCGAACCGTTGGCGCTTAGCACTTTTTAGGATCAACCAAGTACAGCCTAATACCAGTAATGGAACCGGTAAGAAGAAGAACAGATTTGGCAGGGTGAACCAACGCTCAAAGACTGCGTCATTTAACATTGGGGTCCAGAAGCTGATCACTGCTATGACCGCTAACATCAGTAATGTTAATGGCCGTAGGACACGATACATGGTGCTACGTAAGTGGCCCTCCGTTTTCATGATCAACCAACCACAAGCTAATAGCGCATAAGCAACGACGAGGCCAAATCCGCAAAACAGTGGGAAAGGTGAGAACCAATCGAAATAACCACCCATGTAAACACGGTTTTCCACATGGAAGCCTTGGATAAAGGCACCAACTACCACACCTTGAACAAAGGTGGCAAAAATTGAACCCCAAATAAAGGCGTGATCCCAATGGCGGCGGTGTGATTCATCCGCTCTAAAGCGAAACTCAAAGGCGACACCACGGAAAATCAAGGCCAATAACATGAAAGTTAATGGAATTGACAACGCATCAAGGACAATCGCATAAGCGAGAGGAAAAGCACCAAATAGTGCAGCCCCACCTAAAACCAACCAAGTTTCATTGCCATCCCACACAGGGGCAACGCTATTCATCATCAGATCACGGTCTTGGCTGTCTTTTAGCGCAGGGTAAAGGATCCCGATGCCTAAATCGAACCCATCCATAACAATATACATCAACATACTAAATACGATGATGACAAACCAAATGAGAGGTAAATCAATGCCCATGAGCTGCGTCCTCCGCGATGCCTTTACGAATTAATTTCATCATGTACATGTAGCCGATACCGAACACCCCACCGTAAACCACAAAGAAGGCGATTAAACTGATACTCATGTGCATTTCACCATGTGCACTGACTGCATCAGAGGTTCGTTGTAGCCCATAAACAACCCATGGCTGTCGGCCTATTTCTGTTGTAAACCAACCAGCTAAAATGGCAATCAAACCAGAAGGAGCCATGACGAACATAAAGCGTAGGAAGGTTTTGGATTCATACAGGTTTTTACGATAACGTAGCCATAAACCCCAGACTCCAGCCGCGATCATTAATAAGCCGAGCCCGACCATTACGCGGAATGACCAAAACACCATAAACACGTTAGGCCTATCTTCTGGCGCGTATTCTTTTAACGCAGGCACTTGTTTGTCGATACTGTGGGTTAAAATCAGGCTTGCTAAATAAGGGATTTCGATAGCAAATTCTGTTTTCTCTTTTTCTTGGTTTGGAATTCCAAATAAGATAAGCGGAGTGGCTTCTCCAGGTTTATTTTCCCAGTGACCTTCCATTGCAGCTACTTTAACAGGTTGATGTTTAAGTGTGTTTAGCCCATGGGCATCCCCGATTAAAGCTTGAACTGGGGCTAAAATCAAAATCAACCACAGGGACATGGAAAACATTTTTTTCATGGCGCTGGACTTGTTGCCTTTGAGCAAGTGCCAAGCCGCAGATGCACCAATAAAAAATGCCGCTGCAAGGAATGCTGCGGTGGTCATATGCAATAAACGATAAGGGAAAGAGGGGTTGAAGATAACCGCAAACCAATCAACGGGAACAATGCGCCCATCAATAATTTCAAAGCCTTGCGGTGTTTGCATGAAACTGTTGGAGGCTAGGATCCAGAACGTGGAAATAATCGTTCCCAACGCGACCATGCAAGTGGCGAAAAAATGTAATTTTTCACCTACACGGTTCATTCCAAATAGCATAACACCAAGGAAACCGGCCTCTAGGAAGAATGCGGTAAGCACCTCATAAGTGAGAAGCGGCCCTGTAATACCCCCTGCAAAATCTGAGAAAAAGCTCCAGTTAGTGCCGAATTGGTATGCCATGACCAAGCCAGAAACAACGCCCATTCCGAAGTTGACGGCAAAAACTTTTGACCAAAAATGGAACAGTTTTATATAGTCTTCATCACGAGTTTTAAGCCATAAACCTTGTAGCACCGCAAGGTAACTTGCCAGCCCAATAGTAATGGCGGGAAAAATAATATGAAACGAGACCGTGAAAGCGAATTGTATACGGGCAAGTTCCAGCGCAGTTAGTCCAAACATATTGACCCCTGAGTGGATATGTTAATGGCACGCAATATTTAACGTTTTGATGAGAGCAATTGAGGCGCTAATCCTTAGCAAAAGGAATTGCTCACAACGGAGTGCAAAATAACCGCAATCCAACGAAAAATTTTTTGTGCTTATAGTTAAAAAAAAGTCAGGTGAATGTGTGGATAAGTAGAACATGAGACGATAAACTATAATAGTAACAATTATTGGGATATTAACTATAACAGTTGAGGCGGCTATGACGAGATACGAACAATTAGCAGCGCAAATTCGTCAGCAAATTGAAGACAATATCTGGCAAGTGGGCGACAGATTACCTTCATTGAGGGAAAGTGTTAAACAGTCAGGCTTAAGTTTAATGACTGTAGTACAAGCATACCAGTTGCTTGAAAGCCAAGGGTGGGTCGTTGCTCGCCCGCAATCAGGGTATTACGTGGCAAACCGTAATAACGCATTTGCTGCTGCTAAAGGAGGAAAAGGGCTACATTTGAATGAAAATGTAGAGATTAACGCCTCTATTTTTGGTGTCCTACAAGCTTGTAAGGACCCGAATATTATCCCATTTGGCTCCGCATTTCCAGAGCCTGCCTTATTGGATGACCCAAAACTCGCGAAGTCTCTTGCGTCTGTCGCTAGGCGTTTATCTAAATTTAATACACCAGCTAATTTGCCACCTGGTAATGAACAACTGCGCCGTAACATTGCTCAGCGCTATGCAACTCAAGGGATCCATGTCGCTCCCGATGAAATCGTGATCACAGCAGGGGCAATGGAATCTTTGGTTCTGAGTTTACAATCGGTGACTCAGCCCGGGGATTGGGTGGTTATCGAATCTCCTGCATTCTATGGTTCACTTCAGGCAATTGAGCGATTAAAACTTAAGGCGATAGCCATTAAAACAGACCCGCTATTTGGTATTGATCTTGACGCATTAGAGGATATTGCGAGCAAATATCCAATTAAAGCCTGCTGGCTAATGACGCATTATCAAAATCCATTAGGCGGAACGATGCCGCAAACAAACAAAAGACGTCTGGTAGATATCCTTAATAAGCATCAAATTACTTTAATTGAGGACGATGTCTATGGGGAACTTTATTTTGGCAGCAAACAGCCGATACCTGCCAAGGCACTAGACACCAAAGGTAATTTCTTTCATTGTTCTTCATTTTCAAAATGTTTAGCCCCGGGGTATCGCGTGGGTTGGGTGGCCGCCGGCCAACACGCGACAAAAATTCAACATTTACAAATGATGAGCACCGTTTCTGCCAGCGTTCCCACGCAATTAGCTATTGCAGAGTACTTATCATTAGGGGGATATGACAGTCACTTGCGTAAACTGCGTTTAACAATGGAGCAACGTCAGCACCAAATGTTGAGTGCAATAGCAAAATACATGCCTCCATCAGTAAAAGTGAATACACCAAAAGGTGGGTATTTTTTATGGTTAGAATTTGAGCCACCATTTAATGCTATTCGTTTATATCAGCTCGCATTAAAAGAGGGGATCAGCATCGCACCTGGCAGTATGTTTTCCACAAGCGACCAGTTTAATCATGCATTTCGCCTTAATGCATCGTTTACATGGAATGAGAGGGTGGAAGAAGCAATGAAAACATTAGGCCGCTTATGTCACTTTTTAATCAACGAGAGGCGTGATTAGTCACATTATCGTTGCTAATTCATTGCTTAGAAAGATTAACTTTGCGAATCTAAGTATAAATCTAAATGTATTAGCAGCAACAGATGGGAGGTAATGTGAAAATAAAATGTTTTGATATAAAGGAGTTACCTATCCTGAATTGGCATGATGGTGCGGGGACTAGCCAAGAAGTATTTTGCTGGCCTGTTGCATCAGACTATTCATTACGCGCAAGTATTGCAACCATCGAGCAAGATAGCTATTTAAAGCGCTATGCAGAAGGCGAAAGGCTGGTGGTATTGTTGAATGACCAGTCTCTTCTTTTAACTGATACTAAAGCATTTGAGTGCCGACTTGAACGCGCTGGTGACCATGCTCAATTTTCAGCTCAGCAATTTTGCGCAATAAAAGTCTTACAGCCATCAGTTCAGTTAATGAATTTTATTTTTCGAGGTGATCGGTGGGGGGCTAAAAGTTATTTCATCACTGAAGATTATAAATTACCCGCCAACCAAGCGGGATTAGTCTACGTACTAAAGGGTGAATGGGACATTTCAGGGGCAAATTGCCATCTTCTGGCCCAAGGACAAGGCGCGTGGTGGTTACCTGATATCGGTGAAGGAGAGATTAAACCACTTAGCACCGATAGCAAGTTGATCTGGATTGAATTATTACCTCGCTAACTGGTCGCTAAACCAATAGCCGCTAGTGTTAGCATGCCACCAGCAACACCTTCGGTTATACGGCGTTTTTTATCATTATAAGCGCGCTTATTATGCATGGATGCAAATAGTGCACCTATCACACCGTAGATCACGACACATGAAAGTATAAAAGTGGCTGAGAGTATCAAGGACTGAACGGCGACACTTTCTGTCAGCTTAATGAAGTTTGGTAAAATAGCGAAATATACCAGTAGCCCTTTAGGGTTAAGGAAGCTAGTCAGAAAGGCTTTACCTACTACCGCTTTTGTCGACACAGTTTGAATTTTTAGCTCCCCAGCTCTCATCGCAGATAACACCATCCGAGCAGCAAGATAAGTGACATAAGCGACGCCAACCCATTTAATGGTGTAGAAAATCATGGGGGATGCTGCAACAATTGCGGCTAAACCAAGCGCAGCTAGGATCGCATGTGCCCCATAGCCCAGTATAATACCTAAATTAGCTTTCAAGGCCGCTGAGGTTCCTCCCGATAATCCTTGTGCGGAAATAAACAGAATATCTGGGCCTGGTGTGCATACCAAGGGAATGACGGTTGCGCTAAATAAGAGTAAGGTCTGTAACTCCATTTTAATTCCTCATTGTTGTTCGTCGTTATTTCACGCAACTGGCCAGTAGCGATAAAATTATAGCGATAATCCAATGATATTGGATTTTTTTATTGCTTTAAAACAAACAAAAATTGGTATTTAATATCATTAATTAATATAAAATTGAGGTTGAATGCCAATGAAGCAAACTGAACTAAAACTGGATGCTATTGATAGACGGATCTTACAAGTTTTACAAAGAGATGGAAAAATTCAGAATATTGAATTAGCGAAAGAAGTCGGCCTTTCTCCGTCTCCTTGCTTACGTCGCGTGAAATTGCTTGAAGAAGCTGGGATTATCAAGCGTTATGTGGCGGTGCTGGATGGGAGTAAAATTGGAGCGGGTCTTTCTTTATTTGCACGTATTTGGTTTAAAACACAAGATGCTAAGACCATCAACCAATTCGTTGAAGACATTAAACAGATGCCTGAAGTTGTAGAATGCCATCTAATGGCAGGGGAATGTGATGCATTGATCCGTATTGTGACACAAGACTTAGCTTCTTATCGTCGTTTTCATGCAGACCATTTAACACAAATTAGCAGCATTCAGAGTATTAAGACGGAGGTGCCAATGGAAACGGTGAAAGTCACTTATGCTTTGCCGCTTTAGAATAGTGACTCGGTTTTATTTGTTAGAAATAATTATTTTTATAAGACAAAATTAATTAAATAATACAAAAAATGAATAAATAATTAATTTTTGAATTTCAATTTTACAAATTGAAATATTATTACGTTATTTTTAATATTGATGGATTAGTTTGATTCTCTTTTTTAGATTATTATCTAACTGGTTATTTTATTTTTATATAACGATTTGTTTATTTGATGAGATAACTCTTATATGTTCACAACGCTGTTGAGTAATAGCTTACTCATGACGAAAGTGCTATCTAATTAGTTGATATGTAAATAATGAAAGGGAAGTTTTTTTGATCCTGCGCAACATCACTTCACGTTAATTACTTATACTGTTAATAATCCAAAATTAAAATAATGCGAATATTTCTTATTTAAAAAATATTTTCAATTTAATCGGTAACGATGTGAGTCTTTATAAGCATTTTTCTAATTGTCACAGGTATTGTAATACCCGTCTATTAATTGATTATTTGTGATCTGAGTCTAATTGAAAATTCACCGAATAATAGAAATTATTTTCTCATAAATTTAAGGAAAATTTATGATTTATCCTATTACTGATAGAACAATATCTACAGTAAATAATCAAAAATTTAAGCGTTATGCTATCCGCTATTTAGATATTGAACAGCAAACACAGCAGGCAATTATAGAATATGGCCTCAATTTTGAAGCGCCTTTTGAACAGCAACGTGAGATTGAACAACTCAAACTAGATATAAAAAGTAAAGGCGCAATTTTTGCGAACAATGGAAAAAGTATACATTGTAATTGGCTATCAAGTGCTTGCGTACAATGTCGTACAGGAGAAGGGAGCCACACAACATTTTTGTCCTTAAAATGCCATCGCGATTGTTACTTTTGTTTTAACCCAAATCAAGAAAACTATCAGGAATTTCAACAGGAAATGCGTGATGCTATTGGGGAAGTTGACGCAATAGCAGAACAAGGTTACCCACTTACCCATATCGCGCTAACCGGGGGGGAGCCTCTACTTTTTCGCCAAGAAAGTATCGCATTTTTCCAAGCAGTCCAACAGAAATTACCTCAGACTCATAGCCGGTTGTATACAGCCGGTGACCCATTAGACCGAAATACCGCATTGGCTCTAGCGAAAGCAGGCCTACAAGAAATCCGCTTTAGTATCAAAATTGATGATCCTACAGAACGGATCACCAAAGTTTTACACCGTATCGCCTTAGCACGTGAGATTTTTCCATCAGTAATGGTGGAGATGCCTGTCATCCCCGGAACAGAACAGCAGATGTATCAGTTACTGACTCAGCTTGATGATATTGGAATTGACGGTATCAATTTATTAGAGTTTTGTTTCCCACTAACAAATAGTGAAGCCTATCAATCTCGAGGGTTCAGGCTTAAAAACCCACCTTATGAGGTGTATTACAACTATTGGTATGCCGGTGGGTTAGCTGTTGCACAGAGTGAATTAGCCTGCCTTCGAGTTCTCAAATTCGCACTAGAAAATCAATTGTCTCTTGGGGTGCATTACTGCTCTTTAGAAAATAAACATACCGGGCAGGTATACCAAAACAATGCTTTTTTTGAAAACAATGAACAAATAATAGGAAAGCATTATTTTTTTTCCTCTCAGGATTATTTTTTTAAAAGTGCCAAAGTCTTTGGTGACGATTGTGAAAAGGTGGCAGTTTTACTGACACACGCTGGTGTTTCTTATCATCAAGAATTACTGCATGGATTTTTGCAGTTTAATCCTGAGGCAATTGGCTTATTAACCCCACTAGGCAAAATACCTATCGCATTGACTTCCCACATTATTGAGCCCGATGAACAGGGAAATCCTTTAATTAAAGAAGTCCGAATTGAACTTACAACACCTACTGAATTTTTACTGACAGACCTGCAGGGAAATATTTATGACGAATGACGACCAAATTGTAGATTTTCTGTATGCACGTCAATTTGCTTATGACGTACTACGACGTTTGTTTATGGAAGAACCAACGCCTGAGCTATTAAATTATTTGAGAGACTCGGGGTTACTGTTATTTCCTTGTGATGAAGTATTACCCGCGATGAAAAACGCGATAAATGACATGCATAAAGACTTAAATACGAGGCAGTTACAAGCCAACAACGATGATTTCGAAAATTTGCATTGGGACTTTACTCGCTTGTTTATAGGCCCAGAAGCCCCGCCAGCATCGCCATGGGAATCAACTTATGTTTCTCGTGACAAACTGCTATTTCAAGAAAGTACGTTAGCAGTGAAGTCTTTTTATGAACAGTATGACGTTTATTTGCCAGAAGGTGATATGGAAGCCGCTGACCATATTGGCTATGAGTTAGATTTTATGTGGCATTTAAGTCTGCGCATTACTGAGCTTATTGACAGCGAAACAGACCCTGTTGATTGGCCCAAAGTGAACGCGTTATTACTCGGGTCTGCAACATTCTTGAATACCCATTTACTGGCTTTTATAACGCCGTTTTGCCGTTCAATGCATAACCACGCAGAAACATTATTCTATCGTCAATTAAGTTCATTACTTGAGCTTTTTTTACGTAATGATATTAAAAAAATCAATGAGTTAGTAAATTTATAATAATAAAACAAAATGAAGAGGTAAGAGCAATGTCAGAAAGACAGAAAATAGCCTTAAGTCGCCGTTCATTTATAGCATGGACATCAGCGGCGTCAGTGATGGCTACGTTACCGCTGAGTAAGCAATTACATGCGGCAACACCAGAGGAAGAAAAAGCGGTTGTGCAAGCTACTGACGCAGTCACTCAAGGAAAATGGAAGCCTGTGGCCTGCTGGCACAACTGTGGGGGACGCTGTGTCAATAAAGCATTAGTGGTTGATGGCGTCGTTGTTAGGCAAAAAACCGATGATGTGGTTGCCGACTCCCCTGATTTCCCACAGCAACGAGGTTGTTTGCGCGGACGTTCACAACGTAAACAAGTCTTTGGCGCGGACCGGTTGAAATATCCAATGAAGCGTAAAGGTTGGGCTCCCGGTGGTGGGGATAAAAGCTTACGAGGACGAGACCAATGGGTGCGCATCAGTTGGGATGAAGCACTAGATATTGTGGCATCAGAATCGAAACGTATTAAAGAAAAATATGGTCATGAATCGATTTGGATCACCGGTGGTAACGGCGTTGAAATCCAAAGCGTTTATGCAAAGGCTGGTGGATTTGTTGGCGATTGGGGAACAACCTCATGGGGCGCATGGTTTGAAACGCCAGCTCATTTAGGATTACTTGAAGGGTTTTATACCTTTGGTACCAATGACCGTTTTGATATGCGTAACTCCCAGTTAATTGTGATGTGGGGAGCTAACCCTGCATGGAGTAGCCCAGGCAGCCCAACCTATAATTATTATCAGGCGAAAAAAGCGGGGGCACGCTTTATTAGTATTGACCCAAGTTATACGACTACAGCGGAATTAATGGATGCAGATTGGTACCCCATCAACCCAGGTACTGACCATGCTTTAGCTTTGGGTATTATGTCTGCGTTATTAGAAATGGACAGCCCTGACAACCCATTGATTGATTGGGATTTCCTGCGCCGTTGTACAGTTGGTTTTGATGAAAGTAATATGCCAGCAGGTGCAGATCCGAAAGGGAACTTCAAAGATTATCTATTAGGTACCCATACGGGAGAGCCAAAAACACCAGAGTGGGCCTCTAATATTTGCGGTTTGTCAGCTAGCGACATTCGTACATTAGCGCGTGAAATCGGGGGGACCAACCGAGTTGCATTACTTACAGGTTGGGCTCCTGCACGAATTCATAATGGTGAAGGATGGGTACAAGCATTCTCAACATTAGGCTTTATGACTGGCCATATGGGAAGGCCTGGCCGCATGACTGGCGTAAGCTGCCACTATGCTGCGGGGAATAATGGAACTCGTTTAGTCATGGCGGGGGCAAGTGGCTTGCCGTCAGTACCAAACCCAGTTAGCTTGAAAATTAACCACAATGAGCTTAACCGTGCATTACTAGAGAAAAAATTCCGCCAACGTGGTGTGGGGGATGTCGATACAAATATCCAAATGATCATTCATCCATTCAATGCCACGTTACAAACACGAGCCAATATTGCGCAGAGCGTTGAAGCTTATCGTAAAGATGTGGAACTGGTTGTGACTGCAGCTTATGTTCCACATACCTGTGCGAAATATTCGGATATCGTCTTACCCGTGACCACGGAGTGGGAACGTGAAGGAACCATATTAAATCCAAGTAATCGTGAAGTTATTATAGCTGCAGTGAATGTGACACCACCACTTTATGAAGCAAAAAGTGACCAGTGGATCGCCAAAGAGATAGGTAAACGCCTTGGTATTAATGTCGATGAAGTTTTTCCTATTTCTGAAAAGCAACAATTCTTCAATAAACTCAATGGTGCAACGATTATTGGTGAAGATGGTAAGACAACTGAGCCATTAATCACAGTAACTCAAGCGGATATTGATGAATGGCAAGTAACAGGTAAGCCACAACAAGGCCGAATTACCCTCAATGAATTTCTTACTGTTGGGAAATATCAAGTAAAACGCACTTCTGATGATAACTATAGTTATATTGCCTATGAAGATTTTATTCGCGATCCTCAAGCCAATCCACGACCAACACCGAGTGGTAAATTCGAAATTTATTGTGAAACATTAGTCGAAAAAGCCGATGAATGTGGCTGGACTAAATTACCGCCAATTCCTGAATATATCCCGTCTGCAAGCGGTTATGAAGCAAGTTTTAATGATTTCTCGAAGAAGGAAAAAGGGGATTATCCATTCCAAATCTATAATCCACACTACTTACGCCGCTCTCACAGCACGCTTGATAATGTGCCTTGGTTACGTGAACAGTGGCCAAGCCCAATTTATATCAATGCGTCTGATGCGAAACGTTTAGGTATTAAACACGGTGAAACTGTATTGATAACAAGCCCTCAAGGGAAGATTGTACGTCCTGCGTTAGTGACACAAACGATGAAGCCTGGTGTTGTGGCGCTACCACACGGTAGTTGGACAAATGTTGATGAAAAAACAGGGATAGATATGGCGGGAGCCGACAATACGCTAACCATTCAAGTCCCTACAGGGCTTGGTACATCAGGGTGGAACACGATGCTATGTAATATCGAAAAATGGCATGGTGACCAGTTAGTTCCAGATGCTGCAATTCCACAGCGTATTATATTTTAGGGGGCAATAAGAAATGGATAAACAAGTCGGATTTTATATTAATGTTGCCACTTGCATTGGTTGTAAAACCTGTGTTGTTGCATGTAAAGACAAAAATGACCTTGAGGTCGGGCGCAACTTTCGCCGTGTGTATGATATTGAGGTAGGAGAGTATCCACGTCCTCGGACTTGGCACTTGTCTATTGCCTGTAACCATTGTGATGACCCGCAATGTGTAAGCCATTGCCCTACCACCGCAATGCACAAACGAGAAGAAGATGGTGTTGTATTAGTTGACCATGATAAATGTGTTGGTTGCCGTTATTGCACATGGGCTTGTCCATACGAGGCACCTCAGTTCGATGCCAGTATTGGTATGATGACCAAGTGCGACACTTGCCTTGATCTCCGTGAAAAAGGGGGGAATCCAATGTGTGTTGATTCTTGCCCTATGCGTGCGATTGAATTTGGCCTAATTAGCGAATTACGTAAAAAATATGGCTCAAATGCAGATATCGCAGGGTTACCTAGTTCAAGTATTACCAAACCGAACCTTGTTGTCGGTACAAAAGGATAAGGAGAATTATCATGCATGAATTTCCGTTGGTGATTTTCACCTTATTTATGCAAGCTTCTGTGGGGTGCTTGCTCGTTACATTAGTATGCTATTTTCGTGTGCTTGAAGGCGGAAACAACCTACAAAGTGTCCAGTTTATCAAATTGCCTATTTTAGCCAGTTTTGTTCTGGGTTGTGTTGGGTTGTTGGGTTCATTATTTCACATGGGTAACCCGCTACACATGTTTTATACCATGCTGCATGTGTCTACTTCATGGATGAGCCGTGAAGTGTGGGCAACTGCAATTTATATGGCGCTATTATTTTTCAGTGTCGCGCTGCTATTGCTGAAACAAAAAGCGAATGCGCTGCTACTATTGCTTAGCGCGTTAGCCGGTATCATCTATATGTACGCAATGTCAGCCTTATACGCTAACACCTTGTTTAACCTATGGAATGGCTTATTTACCTACGCCAGTTTTTTTGGTGCGGTATTACTAGTTGGTGGTGTGGTAGCTGCATTACTACTGGTAGGTTCTTTGCGCCGCGATGGTAAAGAAGAGCAATTAAAACGAGTGGTTAAAATTACGCTAGGTATTGGTGTTATTGGGATCTTACTGATGCTGCTGGGCGCATTATCTCTTCTTGGAAACATGGGAGAGCCTATCTATATGGGAATGACACCGCGTGAACTCCCAGATGGTTTAGTGAATTTAAGTATTGTTAGGGTCATACTTGTTGCATTGGGTATTGTATTTGTGGGCCGTTTACTGTGCTCAAAAAAGGGGCACGCTGTGAATGCAACATTCGTCATGTCACTGGCAACACTCTGTATTTTTGTTGGTGAAGGCGTTGGCCGAGTGGTGTTTTTCTCTCTAGGCGGTTAATTCCTTTAGAGACAAAATGATATTTGCCTCTAATTATATAATGTTTACCAATAATGTGAACCGAGGGATCTCCCTCGGTTTTTTAGTTCTCTACACTCTCAATAAATCAATAACCCTTTATATAATAAGGGATTAAATCAGTGTAATTTCAAAATAAATAGTAAATTAAGTTGATTGTTTGTAATGATTATAATTATCATTATCTCTCTTAATCTCTTTTATTGCTTATTTCTTATGAATTTAAAAACTAGCAAGCTACTCATTCCATTAGCAATTTCAGCGGCATTAGCGCCTTATCATGTATTTGCTGTTGATAATTCAAAAAATGATCAGATTACAGTTACAGGCAACTGGCTTGAAAATACTGAAGATGGTGAGGTGGTATTTAATCACCCAGGTGCGCGAACAGTAAAAAACCAACAACAAATCAAAGAATCAGGCAGTGAAACCATTGCGGATGCATTGAAAGGGATACCCGGTGTACAGGTACGAGAAAGTAACGGGACTGGTGGGAGTGATGTTTCCTTGAATGTTGGGGTTCGTGGGTTAACCTCACGTCTTTCACCTCGCTCAACGATTTTACTCGATGGTATGCCACTAGCGGCAGCGCCTTATGGCCAACCTCAGCTGTCGATGTCGCCATTATCACTAGGTAGTATTGAATCTATTGATGTGATCCGCGGAGGAGCTTCCGTACGTTATGGGCCACAAAATGTGGGGGGCGTAATTAACTTTGTGACAAAGCCTATCCCGAAAGACTTTTCTGGTGGTGTCTCGTTACAAACCCAAGGGGCTAAAACCGGAGGGCTAAAAACGCTAGTCGATGCGTCCGTGGGGGGCTCAAAAGCCGATGATTCAGCGGGAGCGATACTGCTGTATTCAGGGTTACATGGGCAAGGCTACCGTAAAAGCAATGATAATACAGATATTGATGACCTGATTTTAAAAACACGTTATGCCATAACCGATAATGACGAGTTACTGGCGAATTTTCATTATTATCATGCAATGTCAGGTATGCCTGGGGGGCTAACTCAAGCGCAATATAATGCTGACCCATTCCAATCAACGCGGCCTTATGACCGTTTTGAAGGGGATCGCCAAGATATGTCATTGAAATATAAACATGAAGAAGATGATAAACAATTTGAGTTAATGACATGGTTTAGTAAAAGTTATCGGGGTAGTTACATAGAAAGTGACCATAAAGATAAAGCGAATGAAAGACGGCTAGTTTCTTACCCTCGTCACTATACCGCGTATGCAATTGAACCGAGTTATTCACAATTATTCCGTTTTAATGATATTTCGCATGAAGTAACAGTGGGATACCGCTATTTAAATGAAACCGCAGACGAAAAAGCTTACCGCTCAAATTGGTACCAAGCTGGCACTCAAAGTTCGCGGCCGAGTACTAATGATTATTACCAACACACATCGGGTGGAACAGAAGCCCATGCTATTTACCTTGATGACACCATTGATGTTGGTAACTGGACTGTGATCCCAGGGCTCCGCTATGAGAACATTAATATTCATTTAAATGACAGTTTTAAAAACCAAAACAGAAGTAAGCGATATAGCGAACCGCTTCCTGCGCTGGCGGTGATCTACCATATTGATGATGAATGGAAACTATTTGCCAATGCCAGTACGTCATTTGGCAGTTTGCAGTATTTTCAGTTGAACACTAAAGGGGTAGGGAATTCACCCGCAAATGGGTTAAGTGCAGAAAAAGCACATAACTATGAAGTGGGGACTAAATACGATAATACTGCGCTATCTCTTGAAGCGACATTATTCTATATCGATTTCGATGACCAATTACTTTACGTTGAAAATACAACGGGTTGGACAAATTTGGGCGCCACAACTCATCAAGGAGTGGAATTGGCGGCAAGATATAACTTGTCTGAGCTGAGCGATAAATTGGATGGTGTTAGCGTGTACAGTACTTATACCTACACTAAAGCGGTAAGTAAAAAAGGTGATTTTGCTCATAAGGATTTACCGTTTTATTCACGGCAAGTCTTTACCGCAGGTAGCCGTTATGAAACGGGTAATTGGGTATGGAACTTGAATACTTATGCGCAATCTACCCAAGAATCGCCTGGAACATCAAGCCATTATGTAACAAAACCAAGTGCTGATGGCCGATACGGAACAATCCCCGGATATATGGTGTGGGACGCACGAGGCGAGTACCATTTTGGTAAAAGTTTGTCTGATTTAACGCTATCTGCTGGTATTAAAAATCTTTTTGATCAAACCTATTTTACACGTTCTACGGATAATAATTATGGTATCTATGTAGGGCAGCCAAGAACTTACTATGTTCAAGCATCTGTAAAATTTTAATAAAAACAAGGTATAAGAATAATGATGAGAAAACTTATCAATACATTTGTACTGATTCTTAGTGCTGTTAGCCTACTATTTTCAACTAATAGCCTAGCGGCATCTATTACTGTGACGGATATTGCGGGTAGGGATGTGACGGTTAATGCCCCTGTATCTCGAGTGATGCTGGCGGACAGCCGAGTTTTAGTTGCGTTGAATATATTACATCCGCAAGACCCATTAAAAGGGATTATTGCTTGGGATGATGCGTTAATTAAAAAAGCGCCTGATTTGAGTGTTGCGTACAGCAAAAAATTTCCACAACTCAGTCAAATACCTGTTTTTCCCAACCCTTATACGACAGATTTTAGTGTTGAAAAAGCCTTAGTTGCCCAGCCTGATTTGTTAATTTTTGATATTGGTTTAAAAAGTAAGCTTGCTGAAAGTGGCACCTTATCGTTATTGGAAAAAAGTGGTTTACCCGTTGTTTTTATCGACTTTAGGCAATACCCATTGAAAAATACTATGCCGAGTATGACATTACTTGGCCAAGTATTTGGTGAGGAACAACAAGCACAAGCATTTAATCAGTTTTATCAACAAAAGTTAGACTTAATCCGTTCAAGAGTGGCTAAACTTAGCAAAGAGCAGCGCCCAAGCGTATTTATTGAACGAGCAGCTGGTATCCAAGGGGAAGATTATTGCTGCAAAACGTTCGGCAATGGTAATTTTGGCGAATTTGTTGAAACTGCAGGCGGAAATAACCTTGGTTCCCAATGGTTCAGTATTGGAATGGGGGGGGAAATCAGTGAAGAACAATTGATTCACAGCAACCCTGATTATTACTTGATGACTGCAGCTGATTGGGATAGCACCCGTAAAGGTAGTGCTTCTGTGCCGTTAGGTTATACAGGGGATAAACAAAAGTCCTTGGCCCGATTGAATAAGCTAATGGAACGCCCTAAATTTCGTTCATTATCTGCTTATAAAAATAAGCAGGTATTGGCGTTATACCAGCAATATTATGATACGCCATTTAACATTATTGCGGTGGAAGCGATTGCAAAATTTATCCACCCAGAGTTGTTTGCAGACCTTGACCCACAGGCTGATAGCGATTATTTACACCAGACTTTTACTGCCCTAGAGGGGGATGGTGTATTTTGGGTTCAAGCGGAATAAATTTCTTCTTATATAGCCCGCTTTAGTGGTGTTGGCAGTTAAAGCGGGCAACGGGCATATAGTTTGTGGGTTAATTATATTTTTTTTAGGTTTCGTTGAGCACAGGCAAAATGACTTTTGACGGGTATTCGCTAGAAATATGTAGGCTATTACAAGCTATTTTCCACGTTCTATCACCCGCGATAGTTTTACCTGTATTTGTATTGAAGTCATATTTAGGGAAATTGCTACTAGAAATATCTAATCGGATACGATGTCCTTTTGCGAAACGGTTTGCACAGGCAAAGGGCTTAATTTTTACTTCGACAATTTCATTTGGGGTTAATAATTCCTTCTGTTCATAACCATGCCGAAAACGACAACGAATGATGCCATCAGTAATATTCATGGCATAGCCTTGAGGGTAATCGGCACTGGGAGGGTAAACATCAATAAGTTTTGCGGTGAAATCTGTATCTAATGCATCACTGCTTATCCAAAGTGACACTTCAATTTCACCTGCTAAACAGACATCTGCTTGTAATTCTTCGGTTTCGAATACTAATACATCACTGCGGGCAGAAAGGGGTAAGTTATTTTGCTTACTACCAAAAAACTTTGGTAATTCACGTTGATTAAAAGCCCCACCCCAAAATATAGGTTGACCTGAAGTTAAAGCACCACCAATGGTAGGCACTGGGTGCTTAGGGTCATAACAATAGGATATTGTGGCTGTTTTAGCGTAGGGCTGATGATGTAATTTGTTATTTGGCCACAGATAATACATGGTTTTTTCAGTATTTGGCAAAGGCCATTGATGGTGGCTAAGCCATTCTCCCCCATGTTCTATACGCCCTTGTTGGTTGCGTTTACCACTTCCACCACCCATCATGAATATTGTTACTTCTTCATGATGTTTTTTAGCATTTTCACCTTTTAAGTGAGTTTCAAACCAGTTTAAACGGCAAGATAACCAACTTTCACTAACATTGTGATCAAATGCTGCGATATCTCCGAACTCTGCGTCACCACTGTGCGTGATATTACGGTCGCCATGTAGCCAAGGCCCCATAATTAACTTTTGCGGTGATTGTTTTTTGGTAACAAATGCATAGTAGTTATCTAATGTTGAACTGACATAGGCATCGTACCAGCTAGACATAAATAACACTGGGATATCAGGTATTTGGTCATAATAGCCTTCGGCATAAATACCTATTTTTTTCCAATAATCGGAAAAACACTCTTCTTCCCATTGTTCAAATAAATATGATTCATATTCAGGAACATGTTTGAGCAATGTTTGCCCTTGATACCATGGCATTGTCGTAAACCATTCATGGATATTTTCTTGTTCGAGCGCGGCTAAAATGTCGGGAGACTGCTGAGCTAGCGGGCTTAGTTTAGCTTGTTTAAATGCCCAAGTGGCTTGTTTAAGTTCAAAAGCGCCCCCTTGACGTATCCCACATTGGTAGGCGTTGGCAAAACCGCCAGAATCCAGCACCATCGTCTGTAAACCTGGTGGATTTAAACACGCCATTGCTAATTGTGTATGAGCGGCATAAGAGAGACCCATTGAGCCTATTTTGCCATTACACCAGGGTTGTTCCATAATCCATTGTAATGTATCAAAACCATCTTCAGCTTCATTAATATATTTTGTGAACTTTCCTTCGGACTCATAGCGCCCGCGGCAATCCTGATACACAACAATAAAACCATGTTTACTGAAGTATTTTGCCATTTCTTGGCGTGTTATTTGCTGGCCAGATACCGTTTTTTCCGAACGAGAAGGTGCGGTTTTATCATAGGGTGTTCGCTCTATAATCACGGGAAAAGATGCAGTTGATTGAGTTAGTGGAAAGTAAACATCTGTTGATAGCATTATTCCATCACGCATTTCTATTCGGTAATTCTTCATATCCATCTTACTAATACCCTATGGTAACGGCGACGCTCAGTAAACCAATGCTGACTGCCATAAAAATGATAAAAAGCGGTAAAATGTATTTTGCCCAGGTGGTCCAACTGACACCGGCTGTAGCTAAAAAGATCAATAATCCACTCGATGTTGGTGTGATCATATTGGTTAGCCCATTACCCATTAAAAATGCAAAAACCGTTGTTTGGGGGGAAACACCAGAAATTTCACCAACGGGGCCTAGGATTGGCATTGTGACAGCGGCTTGCCCAGAAGTAGAGGGAATGGCAATGTCTAATAATAGTTGGGAGATAAACATGCTATATGATGAAACATAAGGTCCGTGATCACCGACAAGCCCAACTAATTGATGAATTATGGTATCGAGAATTTTACCTTGAGAAAGAATAATTTCGACAGCAGTCGCCAACCCAATTAACACCCCTGCGATGAGGACTTTTTTCATTCCACTGACAAATGCGTTAGCGGCGGCACTTGCGGTCAAACCACTACAAAAAGTTAAAATGACACTTAAGAATAAATAGTAGGCAGATAAATCATTATTTTTCCAATGCCAACGATTAGAGGCATAGACTAAAAATGCAACACCGATGGCTAAGATAATTAACATAAGTTTATGGCGATAGGTTAATGGTGTGGTTTGATTATGTTCTTCAGCCACATAGTTTGTGAGTGTCGTTTTACGAATGCTATAGAAAACGAATAAAATACCGAGTGTAATAAAAATAAGGTACGCCGCAATTCGCATACTTAAACCACTAAAAACGGGTAAACCAACAAGCGGTTGTGCGATAGAAAGTGCATACGGGTTGGTGATAGAGGCGAGGTATCCGACCTTAACCGCAATGGCTACAATGGCAAGCCCAATAAGTTCATTCAATCCAACGCGTTTCACTAAGGCAATAACCATGGGAATAACCAAAAGATACTCTTTGGCTAACCCCATAAAGGTACTTCCCATGGAAAATACAATCATTAAGAAAGGAATTAACAGGTAGATATTGCCTCGGGTAACATGGAGCAACCGCTCTAGCCCTGACTCTATTGCCCCTGTTTTATTGAGAATACCAAACATTCCTCCGATAAATAACACCATGTATATAAGTGGTGATTGTTTAACAATTCCTTCAGGGATCGCTTTAAACAGTTGAGGCAAACTGACAGGAGCGGCAGTACCTTCCTCCGATTTCTCAGTGCCTAATAATTGCGCTAACTTGATGTCTTTAGTGATAGTTTGGTAAGAGCCCGGAATGACTTTCTTACCATCGCGCTCATATTGGCCTGAATTAATAAAATAAGTCATTAAAAAAGCAATGATAACAATAGTTAACATTACTAAAACCGGGTTCATTTGCCAGCTAGGTGGTGAAGATGGGGCTTGTATTGTGCTGTTTGTTGGTTGCATGGCGTTGTCTCTTTTATTGTAATTAATTATGAGTCGTAACCGAGCTGCCTCGATATACGTAAAGCAGACAGAAGCAGTTGTTCAGTCATTTCTTGTTCTTTTTCATCAGAAAAACGGCTTAGAGGTAAGCTAATGCTCAGTGAAGCAATACATTCCCCATGTTGTGAAAAGATAGGCGCGGCAATCGCACCAATACCTGCGGTTAGTTCACCTCGGGTAATTGCAAAACCTTGTGAGCGTATGGTTACAATAGATTTTTCAATAGAGGGGTTCTTTTCAATAAAATGTGCTTGAACATCTTTAGGTGAGTGAGCCAATAGCACTCTGCCTGAAGCCCCAGAACCTAACGGCCGGCGATTTCCAGCTTCACTGCGCACTTGAAGTGATTGCCCTGATGGCTTATGAAGAACTTGTAAAATCTCATCGTTGTCACGTATACGCATTTGAATGTTTTCATCAAAACGTTGACGTAGTTGCTCTGCTTCAACTTCTGCAACTTGGATATAGTTAATTTGCTGGCGAGCGCAATTCCCCAAGCTTAATAATTGATGGCCTAAATGATAAGTAACCGGATTTTCGTTTTTTTGTACGAAATGGCGATTTTCTAGTGTGCATAATAAGCGGTATACCTTGGATTTATTCATGCCAGATAAGCGTGCAAGTTCACTTAACCCAAGATTGTTTTTTTCACCTAATAGCATCAATAACTGTAAAGCATCATCAACGGCAGTGACAATATTCTCTTTCATATCAACCTCGACTGGTTTATACAGTAAACCATTGGTTTATTTAATAAAATTAGCATGAAGAATAATAAAAAATGATTCAAGAGAGTTGTTAATAAATTGTGATGTGAGTTAGGGTTTTAAAAAGGTATTTTTCAGTTATAAAAATAAAAGTAAAATATTATTAATATAAAACAATTGGTTATGGAAGTTTTAAAATAAGAGCATTTTGATGACAACGTGAATAGAAATGATTGTAAATGGGTGACTAATTGTCATTCATAGCGGTTATTTGGTTTACCTGATGAAATTGATAAGTACGCCAGCAATAATGAAAAGAACCTCCAGCGAAAAAATGCGTCATTTTTATTAAATTTTTAAGGGCAAAATTCGGAAATGGCAGTGGTTATCAAAAAAGCAACGAAGGTATTTCTTTAATAATGAGCCTTATGGCAGAATGAAATTCACTTTTCTTAACGGATAACAGAGATGAAACTAGCGCTGGTCGGTTCCGGGAAAATAATTATGTCGGCTCTCGATGCCTTAATACAGGTGCAGGGGATAGAGCTAGTCGCACTGTGTGTTCGGGCGGAAAGTATTGAAAAGGGACAGGCTATTTGCCAACAATTTGGTATAGCAAAGTTGTATACTGACTACCAAAAATTGTTACAAGACCCTGATGTTGAGGTGATATACATAGGTTTGCCAAACCATTTGCATTATCAGTATACCTTCGATGCATTAATGGCTGACAAACATGTGGTATGCGAAAAACCGTTTACACCAAATTGGCAACAGTTGCAGGTGTTAATTTCCATTTCACAGACTAGAGGGCTTTTTTTGTTTGAAGCCATTACGTCTATTCATACCCCTGAATTTCACTTTATCAGACAACATATTGGTAAAATCGGTGAAATCAAAGTGATTCACGGTAATTATTCCCAATATTCAAGTCGATATAATGATTACTTGCAAGGCCGAGTTCATGCTGCATTTGACCCACTGCAAGCCGGCGGTGCACTCTATGACATTAATCTTTATAACATTTATTTATTATCTGCCTTGATGGGAGCACCCGATAATAGCCGCTATATTTGTAATAAAGGGTTTAATGGAATTGATACATCAGGGGTATTAACGGCCTATTTTGGGCGTTCAGTTGCATCGTGTGTGGGGGCGAAAGATTCGGCAAGCCCCGGTTACTTTATTATTCAAGGTACCAAAGGGTATATATGTATCAAGGGAGCCCCAAGCCTTTGTCAGTCAGTTGAGGTTTGTATTGGCGGGGAAATATCCAGCGTATCTCGGGATGCAGCTATCAACCATATGGTCTATGAGTTTGCATTTTTTCGTGAGCAAATTGCCACTAAAAACTATGCTAAATGTAATGAATTACTTGAATTAGCATTAATTGTCTCAAAAATATTGCATCAATCACGAGACGATGTGGGGCTGGCATTTGGATCATAAAGACATTGGCAGCGTGATGGCTGCCATAATCTGTCAATTTAAAATGAATATAAAGATGCGACTGATTTTCCAAGTTTTTCAGCAAGCTCTGATGCCGCATATCTATCCATGACTACTTCAATATAGGCCGCATGCTTTGATAGTTCGGCCTGTTTAATTGCATTGTCTAATTCATCGCAATGGGTAACACGCTGACAATACCAATCTTTGCAGCCTAATGCTGCAGGGAGTTGGGCATAATTCCATTGGGGTAAGTCGTTATAATAGGCTTCAGGGTTTTTACACAAAAGTCGCTCAATTAAATAGCCATCATTATTCAGGACAAAAATAATGGGTTTTAAGCCAAAGCGGGCAAACTGGCTAATCTCTTGGGCAGTGAGTTGGTGAGAACCTTCTCCAGTCACTAAAATAACTCGCTTCTGTGGCTCTGCAATTGCTGCACCAAAGGCCGCGGGGGTGGCCCAGCCGATAGAACCCCACAATGTTTGGTTATGAAATTGTGCATTTTCAGGTAATAAAGCAAAACCTAACCCCATGGAGGCAGTCCCAGTCTCTGCAACAATAATATCGTCCTGACGGAACATTTTTTCTAGGCGAGGGTACAAATATGAGGCGGTAATTTGGCCATTTTCACCTTGCTGAGGGGATCCTAATCCTTGAGCTTTGAGCCCAACATAGTTAAGTGAGGGCGCAAATTCTTTTAATTTATCTAACACATCTTTCATCAATACATTCGGGTAGATAGCGGAACCCACTTTCACATGGTCAGAAAGAATGTTAATACAGCTTTCAGGGTTAATATTTGCGGTGAAGCTGCCGGAGTTGAAGTCTGTTAATACCGCGCCAATACCCATGACACAGTCACAGCTTTCGACGTACTCCCTAACCTCTGGATTCATCAGTTTGCCGTTATAAATCCCCATATATTGAGAGTTAGATTCGCTTACTACCCCTTTATCCATAAACATAGTGGCGTAAGGTAGGCCCGTTTTTTCAATAATCGCTTGAACATCAGCGGCTAAGCCGAAGCGTGCGGTTAAAATCCCAGGAATAATACAGGCTTTTGTACTCGATGTGAGCTTTTCGACAATAGCTGTAACGGCAGCTGATAATGACTCGCTATGACTTTTATTTATAGTGATAGTTTCAGGTGTTTTGTCTGTTTTAATTGGCATGATAGCGTAGTCAGAAGGGAAACCTAAATAAACTGGTCGAGATTCTTGTAAAGCGGTCGTAATTAAACGTTCTGTTTCGGCAATACAGTTTTCAGGCGTTAAAATAGCGTGAGCACAGCTTAAATGTTGGCTCATTTGATAAAACACATCAAAGTCACCATTTCCTAGGGTGTGGTGAACTAAACGGTGGTTTTTTTGAACTCCACTTGCTGGCATGCCAACAAGATGAAAAACGGGAAGATGCTCGGCATAAGCGCCTGCAATACCATTTAAAGCACTGAGTTCGCCGACACCAAAAGTCGTTGATAATGCTGCTGCACCTTTCACGCGGGCATAGCCATCCGCAGCATATGAGGCATTGAGTTCATTGCAGTTGCCAATCCAGCGCATATTTTCACTGTCACATACGGCATCTTCAATCGGGAATGCGTAGTCACCAGCAACACCAAAAATATCGTGAATACCGATTTGGTAAAGTCTATCTAATACGTATTCGATAACAGTCTTGTTTATCATGCTGATCTCCAATAATTGCATAGCCAATAATTCTAAGTTGAATTATTTTTATCGTTTATTATGCTTTAAAGGAAATCACTTAAACTCATTCTATCTATAACTAAAAATTATAGGGGGCGAAATGGACATTCGTTCATTACGTTATTTTGTTGAAGTTGTGCAGCTCAATGGTTTTAGCCGTGCGGCAGAAAGTTTATTTGTAACGCAACCAGCGATTAGCCGCAGTATTAAAAAACTAGAAGATGAGCTTGGCTATACGTTACTGACTAGGGAAGTCGATGGCGTTAAGTTAACAGAGGAGGGGGATATTTTATTGGCTCATGCGAAGCAAATCCTTTCTCAATTTGGGAATATGAAAAAAGCGTTACTGGAAAGGTCTGGTCCTATATCTGGGGTGCTACCCGTGGGGTTACCACCCGTGATAGCATCGACCTATTTTGCTGATATTATTATGGCTTTTAGCCAACGTTATCCACAGGTGGAACTGAAAATTCTTGAATTGGGTACGCGAAAAATGCGTGAGGCAATGTTAAATGGCGACGTTGAAACTGCCGCTGTGATGTTACCTTTTGCAGATGAGCGCTTTGAAGTACACCCTTTTTCAACGGACCGATTAATGCTCTTGGTTAGTAACCAACATCCACTATCAATGCGTGAATTTGTTAAATTTAGTGAAATAGTCGATGAGCCTTTTATTTTCTTTTCTGATGATTTTCTAATTAATGAACTTGTTGTCAGTGCTTGTGGTATTTATGGTAAAAAACCCACTATTTCTGGGCGCAGTAGCCATTTAGATTTGGTGACCGCTATGGTAAGAGCTGGGGTAGGGATAACGCTACTTCCAGATAGTATGTGGAAAAACACCAGCTCAGTGGGGTTGTCCGTTATTCCCGTTATTGAGCCAATACTGGCTTACGACATTGCTTTAGCGACAGTAAAAAATCACCACCAAAGCCGTCGTGCACAAGCATGGCATGATTTGGCTTTGGATATGTTAAGAATAAGGGAAGTATGAGTGAGGCTTGCATAAAATTTGATACCAATCAGGTATTTTCTTATGAAGCCTTCACTTTTTGTCAGTCATTACGGATAAAATAGAATAAGCCCAAACACAGCAAAGGTGGCAAGGTGCATCCAGCCTTGGATGGGAGATGTTCTCTGGCCATTAAATGAAAGCATAGTCAGTAACATGGTGATTGCGAATAAAACAATTTCTGCGCTAGAAACCCCCATGATGACTTGTTTACCAGTAATAATGCCGATAATTAATACTGCTGGCACAGTCAAACCCACCGTTGAGACAAATGCACCTTGGCAAAGGTTTATCGCTCGTTGCATTTCATTATTCATTGCCGCTTTTACAGCTGTGATCGATTCAGGCGTAAATACGATAATCGCGATCAGGACACCACCGACTGCTGCTGGTGCTCCTAAAGCCTCAATTCCGTAATCAGTTACGATAGCTAAGTAATGCGCAAGTAACACAATAGGGAGTATCAGCCCAATTAATACACAAGAGCGAATGATAATGGCTTTTTTGTTTGACTCAGAGTGGTTATCTTTATTTTCGACATTATTGTCTGCTAAAACATGGTTAGTTGAAACGAATTGTTCTGGGACATTCATCAGCCCTTTAGGAGGCTGAATAAAAAACCGGCGATGGCCTCGCATTTGCATCCACAAAAAAGCCCCATAGATGAGTATAGTAATACCCGAAATACCAATGGCTTGCGTATAGGAGTACTCCCCTTGGCTAGAGGTGTAATTTGGTAGTATTAACGCTAAACCTGTCAGTAATACGATCATTGAAAGATAACTGTTCGCACCTTGCGTATTATATTCTTGTTCACCATTTCTAGCTGAACCTGCGAGTAAGCAGATACCTACGACGAGGTTCATGATAATCATCATCACTGCGAATATTGAATCACGCCCAATGGTTGGAAAATCACCAGGTCCTAGTAGGACTGAAGCAATAAGAATTACTTCAATTAAGACAATCGATAAAGTCAGGATCAGTGTTCCGTATGGTTCACCCAATTGTTCAGCAAGATGGTCAGCTTCTTTAACGACACCGAAGGAAGCGGTTAGTATTGTAATGAACAACAGTAGAAAAACCCAAGTTGCACTAAATGCTGAAAGGCTGTCATTAAGTAATGTTTCGCCACTTAAGATAAAGAAAATGACGACTAACCAAGAGCCAATTAACCGAGCCCAAGTCGTTAATGGGATGAGCGGACTATTGAAACGGAAGTGCCCCATAATATTTTTCCTTAAGAAGAAAGGGCCGTCCCTGTTGCTGATACGTACTTGAGGTCGTCCTCAAGCCGATAGAATGTAAATTAACGGTTACTATAGCACTCATCGATTATCTTGCAACCCTTGCTTGCTCAATGATAAACATTCATTTATTAATGAAATGTGGGTAGGGTTTAAGTGTTGATTTGGATTTAAACTTTTCTTTAATAAACAAAGGTTATTAAAGTTCAAAAATAATTACATAAGAAATTATTTTTGATTTAAATCACATATACAAAATATTATTCATACATTAATAAATTAAAGGCGCTATTGTTAAATAAATGAAAATGAATTGTTTGTTTTATTTGGCGGGGTGACAAATGAGCGCAGTAAAATATGACTATATTATTGTCGGTGCAGGTTCTGCTGGTTGTGTTCTGGCTGCTCGGTTGATCCAAGAGACGCAATCTAGAGTATTACTTATCGAAGCGGGTGGTAGCGATAACCATTTGTTTATTCGTATGCCAGCAGGTGTAGCGAAAATTATCGCCCAAAAAAGCTGGCCTTATGAAACTGAGCCAGAGCCTCACGCTAATAACCGTAAAATGCAAATTGCTCAAGGCAAAGTGCTGGGGGGAAGCAGCTCTGTCAACGGAATGATCTATATTCGAGGCCAAAAACAAGATTATGATAATTGGGCTCTAAATTACGGATGTGAAGGTTGGGGATACTCGGATGTATTGCCATGGTTTAAAAAAGCAGAGAACAATGAAAGCTTAACAGGGGAATACCATGGGACAGAAGGCCCACTTCCGGTTAGTGAAAACAGATATCGGCACCCATTATCAATGGCATTTATTCGTGCAGCACAAGAGCATGGCCTTCCTTATGTCAATGACCTTAACGGAGAAAGCCAGCAAGGAACAAGCTTTTACCAAACCACAACGCATAATGGAGAAAGAGCCAGTACGTCGAAAACCTATTTAAAATCAGTGGAAAAGAGTGACAAATTGACATTAAAGCTTGGCACTCAAGTGAACCGTATAATCATTCGTGATGGCCGCGCGATTGGTGTTGCCTATCAAGGGAAAAATGGCCATGAAGTTGAGGCATTCGCCAGTTGCGAAGTATTGGTCTGTTCTGGTGCGATGGGCTCTGCAAAATTATTGATGCTATCAGGGATCGGGCCTGAAGAGCACTTGTCTTCGTTGGGGATCCATACTCATGTGAATCTACCTGTTGGCAAAAATTTTCATGACCACCTGCATATGTCAATTAACGTCACGACTAAGCAGCCAATAAGTTTATTCGGTGCGGACCAAGGCTTAAATGCGATTAAACATGGGGTAGAGTGGATGGCATTTCGCAGCGGATTACTCGCATCTAATGTTCTAGAAGGTGCTGCATTTAAAGATAGCTGCAATCAAGGTCGCCCTGATGTACAAATTCACTTTTTACCTATTTTAGATAGTTGGGATGATGTTCCTGGTGAGCCACTGCCCGCTACCCACGGTTTTTCTTTAAAGGTCGGGTATTTACAACCTAAGTCTCGTGGTGAAATTTTATTACGCAGCACAGACCCACAAGCACCGCTAAAAATTCACGCTAATTACCTTGCATCACCAGAAGACATGGAAGGCTGCAAGCGTGCAGTTAAATTTGGTCTGGAAGTATTGGATTCCGCTTCATTACAAGCAGTAAGCAAAGAGGTTTTAATGCCGCCCGCTTCTGTACGTCATGATGAAGCTCAACTTGAAGAGTTTGTCCGAAATTTTTGTAAAACGGTTTACCATCCTGTGGGAACTTGCCGTATGGGAACGGATACCACAACGTCAGTGACTGACTTACGGCTACGAGTGCATGGTATTGATAATTTACGTGTAGTGGACTGTTCTGTGATGCCTGAAATTCCAAGTGGAAACACCAATGCACCAACGATCATGATTGCAGAACGCGCAGCAGCAATGATTATAGAAGATAGGAACGCAAATTAGCCTTGTGATGGGGCAACATAGGAAAAACAGCATAAAACCAAGGCAACCGCCTGAACTTTATGCTGTTTCAATACACTTATGGTACTTAGAGCGAACTAATGTTAGGTTATGTGTTATACAGTAAACCATTATTTTTATTTTATTGATTTATAACATCTTTATATTTAATGATTTATTTTGTATTCAAGGGTATGTTCATTTAATTAAATCTATCAAATAAAACAGCATTTTTTTGTTAAAATTAAATAAACTATTACTGATATTCAACTTTTAATATTCCAGTAGCCTTAAATAAGCCTAGTTCAATTTCTTTTCCTTCATGAAATACGGGTGTCGCAGTTAATACTGGCTGTGTTTGATAAGTGAAATTACGGTATTCATTAGGTAATAAAAGTGTATTATCTGCTTGAATTTTTAGACCTAAATTAGGGTTGGATGTTTCAACTAAATCAGTATTAAAGCCAGCACTAGAGCTTTCAAGCTTTAATTTAAGATTTGGATTACTGGATGATTTATTTCCGCAATCCAAATGATAGTCAATATTTTTTGTATAGCGTTCACTGGTAAACTTATTTAGATTTATTTCACCAAATGAGACCTCAATAGGTTGCCCAGGGCCATTTTCACCATATACATCACAAGTGCTTTCAATAACATCTACCTTAATTGTTAATGTATAGGTTTCTGCAATACAGAATCCACTAAAAAAAATAATTAGTGTGTTCGTGAGTATTGCAAATAGTAAAAGTAATCTTTCTTTTATTATTTGAATTAAGAATATCATAATTATTTATACTCCAATAAATAAATTAAATAATTTAAATTTATTTTTATTAATTAATTACAACAGATAAAATAGCATTTCCAACCCTCGAACCTGGTTCAGGATTTCCCAATGCAGATAGAGTTGAGCTAATGGAGAATGGTAAGTTAGTATTTTTTTTAATCTCGGTTTGAACTAAATTATTTGACATGCACTTTCCTGAGACACATACATCTAATTGGCTTTCTACACCATGTAATAAATCAATTTTATTTTCAGGTAAAAATTGGAATGTGGCGCTCATATCGCCAGTGCATGATATACTTCCGTCAATTTTTGCAATATTTCCATTTATATTATTTGAATTGACATTACCATGAGATATAGTTAATGGCATAGATACATTGCAAGAAGGCAATACAGGGATTTCAGGGACATTAACTGAACAGGTTGTTCCTACAGTTTTGTCATTCACAATTATTTGTAAACAGGTATCTGCATAACCTGTTACAGATGCTGAATAATCGAAGAAATTGATATATCTAACATTAAACTGCCCAAATTTCACGCCAAAATCAGGTAGCACCTCACTACAGTGCTTAGGTGTGTTTCGTGTGACTGAATAGTATTTAACTACACCTAGATTATATATACTACTAAACCCAGATAGTAGAGTAATATCTGGTGTTGCCATAGATTGTATAGAGCCTGTCGATGAGCGACCAGTTGCAATAACTGTGATATTACACTCAGTATTTGTGCTGTTTTTGATCTCATCTGGAATATACAAAAAATAAGGGCCTAACGTTTTTGGTATAACATTGTATGCATCACTAATTAGTGGATGCTTTATACTTGTTGTATATATACTGTTAGGATTTAATGGGCTTGCATTAGCTTTACTATTAATTATGAATAGTAAAGCTAGCATCAATATTTTTATAAGATAAATGTCTTTATTTTTTAGCATTACGCTATTACCTATCAATTTTTATAAATTATTATTGCGATGCTATGACGTTAATCATATAGCATTTCAAAAGCAATTAATGCAGAAAAAGCACCAGGTATGAGTGGGCCGGACGTTCTGATAGCTGAGACATAATAAGTTAAGTTATTTTGGCCTGATGCAATTAACGTTGGGTTACTTTCTTTACCTATTGGTAATATTTTCCCTTCTGAATTTGCTACTTGCAACCCAAAGCCGTATGCTCCATTGACTCGAATAATATTCGAATATTCAGGTTCATTTACTGCTAAAAATTTAACTTTGACCGCAGGCTGTGTGCTACTCCATATCGTTTTTCCAGTTTGGAAATTTTGAAGCTCACTTTGAACTTGCAGGCAATTTAACAACTCAATTTGGAATGGAATAGGCTGCATCACTTGCTCAGAAGAATTTAAATCACTGAATGATATATTTCCTAGTGAGATTGATTGGTTAGTAGATTTCATGGCTAATTCGCATGGGTTTTCAGTTAAAGAACCTGAAACATGAATGACTCCATGCTGTCCATCAACCTCCCAACCATCTGTAGGCCTAAACAGATTATTATTGCCAGCAGTTGCTGGCAATACTGTGGCTAAGCAAAGTGAAATGACCACATGTTTTGAACGTAGCCAGTGGTATATTCTTAAGCTCATAAATATGTCCTCATTTAGCTTTATATTCCTTTGCTATTTATTTAATGATCTTTTTTAGTAACAGAGCAGATTGTATTTTTACAATCAAAGGCTAATTTTGGACGACCACCATAGTCATTAATATAAGTAATTACGGGGGTGTTACCTAGTTGCTCATTTGTCATTCCAATATTGATTTCACTAAAGGGTGCAATCATAATTGGAGTAAATTCTTTTGCATCTGTATTTTCATGAGCTCCTGCATTAATTATTGTGATATAATAAGGTGTTGGGTTTTTAACAAAAACAACACTTCCTTTTCTCTCAAGCTGCATTTTTTCTTGCCATGGTGCACTGTTTTGCTGTGGTGCAATTGCTTCTGGACGGTAAAATAATTTTATTTTTGTTTGTAATGCAATCTGTAAAGTATTTGGTTTATCACTCTTCGGTGGGATCTCTCGCATATTAAAATAGAATAATGATTCTCTATCCTGAGGTAAATTTTTTATATCAGGTAAAGCTTCAATTTTCATTTGGCTAGATTTCCCTGGTTCTAATCGTTGAACCGGTGGTAATACAATCAATGGTGATGTTATTTTTTTACTTTCTTCATTTTCAATCCAACCTTGAGCAAGATAAGGAAGTTGCTTATTATTATTGTTAATATTTAAAGAGATTGACTTGTTCTCTCCATCAAAGATAACTCTTGTTCTATCTAATGATACTGCAGCCTCTGAAAAACCACTTAGGGCTAATGACCCTAAAAAAACATTTGTTAATATTTTTTTGATATTCACTTGGTTATTACCTTTATACATTAATTTCATCTATTTAAATTAAATAATTATTTGTTTGTTTTTTACTGCCTAGTTACAAGGAAGTAATAAATTGTCTTGAATTTCTTGATTCATTAATTCAGAAGGAAAAGTTATTTCACATGACATATTTTTACCCCATGTTATATTCATTGTTTCTGAAGGATGAACACCACTAATATAAGTATTACCTAAATCGCCTACAATCCCGACATTTTGCTTTTTATGGTTTGTTACTTGGGCCCCTAATGGTGGATGAGAACCATCAGTAAGTACGATAACAGCCATAACTTTTTGACCTGAAATAACTGAAAATGAGCGATATCCAATGGCACCTTCAGTCAATGTTGCTTGAATAACGGATTGTTGGGCGTCAATGTCATCAGGCAGTTTATTTAAATCAATCTGTGCTTTATTTCGATAGTAACTACTGACATCTGAAATAACTGCTTTCCCAAATCGGTTTGATTCAACAGGAACGCCAATACCGCGAATTGTAATATTTGAAACATTATCAGTATCAACTAATATACGAGCTCCACCAAGATTATTTATTCTATGGGCAACAATACCTTTTCCTGTCAAAGTCAAACCACCAGAAGTGGAAAGACCAAAAGCACTATATTGGTTATTTACATGATTCGCATTTGCTGACCAGCGAGCGCTATCTCCTTGATGTGAAATAAAAGCACTTGCAGTTCCTCCTTTTCGATTTGCGCCCGCACTGACTTGATAATTTGTTCTATCATCCAATCTGTCATAATAAGAAACACGATTGGTCGTATCATAGCGGCTTGTATTCATCGAATAACCGACATTCGCCCCGTTACTTAGTGGGAAAGATAGTGATACATAAGCGCTATCATCTGTCACACCGTTATAAAAACTGCGATTTGCAGATAAACTAATACTCATGTTTTTTATTGGGCCAATATCCATATATTTGGACAGCATTAAACTGTAATAGTCATTATCTTTTTTGTCCCAATACGTCTGATGGTTATAATTTAAATATAATGATAATCCTATATCCTGGAAGTTTTTATTGACTGATATGGTGTATAGCTCTTTACTCCCATAATTACGTAGTCCTGTTTTTTGGGTATTTAAGAATTCACTCATACTCATATAACTTCGTTCTGAAAAACGATAACCAGCGAACTGTATTTGGCTATCGAATTCTTCAAATCGTTTAGAATAGTTTATTCGGTATGAGCTCCCACTTAATGTTCCTTCACCGGGTAAACGGGCAATAGACTGAGTAATATCAAATGAAAGAGCACCGAATGCGAGCAAATCTCGCCCAAATCCCATTGATAACGCATTATAATTTTGGCTATTTAAACTACCGCCAATTAAAGACCAACCATTGCTTATACCCCAAGAAAATTCACCTGTAATGAAATTTTCCCCTTCACTTTGGCGATCAATATTCGTTGGCTGGCCTAGTGCAAATTTATATTGAACTTGTCCAGGTCTTGTTAGATATGGCAAGTTTGCAGTATCAACTTGAAATTCTTGAATAGAGCCATCTTGCTCTTTTATGGCAACATTTAGCGTTCCGGTTATAGCATCACTTAAATTTTGGATACGAAAAGGGCCTGGCGCAACTTGAGTTTCATATAATATCCGTCCTTGCTGCATGACTGTCACTGTAGCATTACTTTGTGCTATTCCTGTTATTTCAGGGGCGTATCCACGTAAGTTTGGTGGCATCATGCTTAATTCAGATTGTAAACTGGCACCGATAAATCTAAAACCATCAAAAATATTTGAGGACAAATAGTCTTCACCCAGTACGAGTTTAGCCTTTAATTCAGATAGAGCTCGGTAGGCATAAAAACGATCCCATGTGAAATCAGATTGATCACGTCCTTGGCTTCCTGTCGTATGGTTATAACGACTTTGCCAATCAGCTCGAAACCGCCAAGCACCTAAATTGATACCAGCTACACCATTACTATTCACTGAAGATGAATTCGCTCCTCCGTTATAGGAATTGGTGGAATTAGCATTTACATTATAATCAATAAGCAAGGCTGATATTCCATTGTCCCAGCGAGAAGGGGGATCCCAGTTTTCTGATGTGTATTCTAGGTATGCTTGAGGAATACTGACATATAAAGATGACGTAGCTAAATCACCGCGCAGTAGTAATCCTGGCAAGCTATCCTCACTAAGGCATTGCCCTTCATGCCACCATGTTAATTTTTTTTGCGACTCTGAAGTAAGCCCTAGCAGTTTAACTATTTCTGGAGATAAACAAGGCTGGCTATCTTCAGGATCATGCTCAGCAGAATAATAGGGGATGTTAATATCAGATATTTGTTCATTATTAATTTTTAAAGTGAAATTATAAACCCCGGGCATAATATAACCGGCGCGAGAGAATTGGTTTAAATCAATGTTATTTTTGTCTTCTAAATCTAAAACATCAGTATTGAATTCAATATAATTATTCGCATTGGTTGTTAAAGTCACACAACTGACTGTTAACCCAATAAGAATACTTAACAATTTTAATTTTGGTGTGTAAATAGGTAACGAAGACATAAAAACATTCCTAAAATATAGCAATAATTTATTTATTATTTAGTAATAATCCAGTTTAAAACGGATTGATGTCTGATACTGTCCAGCACGTAACGGTGTGTCATTTGAAACAACTTTTAACTGATAATTCAAAATATATTTCCCGGGTTTTATACTTTTCGGTAATGTTTTTTTTCCTGGGTAAATATATTCTCCATTCGATTCAGTTAATAATAACGCTATCCCTTGTGCAGAACCCGATACCGAAAAAAAATCCCCATTAACAGGCCCATCAAATGAAACTTCAAATGTTTTCCAAAGTTCGCCTGTATAAGATGTTAGCCTGCAACCAATTAATGTAATAAAAAAATCCTGTGCCTGTCCTTGCCCTTCTTGCTGTATTAATGACAGTGGTAATATCCCCATATCAATGGATTGTTCATAAGAACCGGTATCAATACTACACGCTGTATCCATAATGCTACCTTGCATTATCAAATCCATTGAACTCTTTGCAAAAGCACATTTAAAAAAGGGTAATAGTAAGAAAAAACACAATGACAAAATAGTTTCTTTTTTCTTTGTTATCATATTATAACCATTAAAATATACACCACGAGATTTATTAATCTCGTGGTGAGATAGCATTTTATAAAAAAATTATTTAATTATATGCTAATGTAAAGTTAGTAACTGCTTGGAATTTTCCTGGTGTTACTGGAATAACTTTGCTTTGTGCATCAACTAGCTGAAGTCCAATTAATGATGCTTGGAATTTTAATGTATTATTTCCTTCAACATAATTTTGTTTTGCGCTAGAGTTAACTTTAATTTGAGTACCTGATGAGTTCATGATCTTCACTGCGGCACCAGTAGCATCACCTGTAATCTGTAAATAGCCTGTATTTTTCCCTGCTTCAGTTCCTTTGAAAGTGACAGCAACTTGATTATCACCTTTCAGGTTACAGCCTTCTAATTTAATCTGGAACGGCTGCGCTGATGATTCACCACCATTATCTAAAGTTACATTAGATACTTGGCCTAATGGAACCTCTTGATTCTCTTCACCGGGAGCAATAGAGCATGGTGCGTCAATAATAGAACCAGAAAATGTTACCGTACCACTCCCTGCATCAACAGCTAAAGCAGATGCACTCATTAAACCAGAAATCATAGTTGCTAAAATAATTTTTTTCATTTTTTCCTCAAACGATAAGTATAGGTATACATATAAATATTTATATGCATCTTTTAAATAAAATATATTTAAATAAATATATTTAAATGGATTAATAAAAATAAATTGTATCAGAGGCTGATATCTTATTTCTTAAAGAAATTACATCATCCGAAGGGGATTTTTGAACTTCTGCAATAATAAGCTTAATAACTCTTTCAAATGGACATTCGAGTGCTACGCTTAAATTAAATAACATATCAATACTAATTTTATTTATTCCACGTTCATAACGTGACATTTGTTGCTGTGAAACATTCACTTTCTTGGCTAGGTCACAAGCTGTAATACCATTCTCTTTGCGTATTTTTCTTATAACTAATCCACAGTAAATAGAAAATAGATTATCTTGTGTTTCATATTTGGATATGACTCTATTAACTTTACTCATAATTAATAACAAGGTCTCAGTTTAATAATTCAATAATTTATTTTACTCTTATGTATTCCCCTTAAGTGCTTACAATTATAATGAGTAGATTTTTTTAAATCAAACCACTAAAAAGAATCAAGTCTAATTAACAGCTTATATTTACATTTTTTACAATTCAGTTGTTTTACTTATCTAACAATTAGTTATAAACATTCAAAGTTTTTAACAATTTTTTTAAAATCAAATTTAGAAGTTAGCTTGTTAGTTTATTAGGCTTGGTTTGACATGAAAAAAAGTATTTTTATCTGAAATTAACAAATTTTAATAAATTCTCTTAAATTGTAACAGAATAACTTGATTTCAATCAAAAACACACACATAAGGAGTGATTATGCAATTTGAAAAATGAAAGACTTTATAAAAAAATCAATAAAATCAAATGATTAATCAGCACTCTCATTTGGAGTAAAAATCTACAAAAAAATACAATTAAATCATTATAGTAGCTAGCAGAGATGATGTGTGATTTCTTTTCATTACATCAATAGCCTTACTTATCTAAATATTTATACCTCCATAGCCGAGACACTATAGGGTTCTATCTGCTTAAATTTTTTGTTACGGGCTCTTCTAGCTTACTTCATATCTAGTTAGAGAGTTACTGCAGAGTAGTAAACAAGTACGGATATGTGTCGTTTTTTACCATAATGTTTTATTTTAAGATATGACTTAGGGCGGTCACTAGTCTGATATTTTTTAACTTGGTTTTGTTAGCCTGTAAATTCAAATTGTTATGAAAGTAAGCTAGATTCTATTTATTTAGAAAGAGAAGGAGAACCAATAGTGAGTTTTTATGATATAACAGGAGAGAAAACAGCATAGTATTATATTTATAAATTAAATATTATGCTGTTTTTTGATTAATGATATTTTTTAGTTGGGTGTAAATCTAAAATATAGGCTACACATTAAACAAGAAGTTGAGTACATCGCCGTCTTTAACGATATAATCTTTACCTTCAGCGCGCATTTTGCCTGCTTCTTTTGCGCCTTGCTCACCACGGTATTGGATAAAATCATCAAATGCGATAGTTTGCGCGCGAATGAAGCCTTTTTCGAAGTCTGTGTGGATCTTACCTGCAGCTTGTGGAGCCGTAGCGCCAACAGGGATAGTCCATGCACGAACTTCTTTAACGCCTGCAGTAAAGTAAGTTTGTAAGTTTAATAGCTCATATCCAGCACGAATAACACGGTTCAGTCCCGGTTCCTCGATGCCTAAATCTGCCATAAACTCATCACGCTCTTCATCTTCAAGCTCTGCGATGTCAGACTCGATTGCTGCACAAACGGGCACGACGACAGAACCTTCAGCTGCAGCAATTTTATAAACCACATCTAAGAATGGGTTATTTTCAAAGCCATCTTCATTAACGTTAGCAATGTACATTGTTGGCTTTAATGTTAAGAAGCTCAAGTAGCGGATCGCTGCTTTATCTTCACTAGATAAATCTAATGTGCGTAACATACCCGCTTGCTCTAAGTGCGGCAGACATTTTTCTAATGCTTCTAATTCCGCTTTTGCGTCTTTGTCGCCGCCTTTTGCACGTTTTTGGACGCGATGGATAGCGCGTTCACAGGTATCAAGGTCTGCGAGTGCTAATTCCGTATTAATCACTTCAATATCTTCGGCAGGGTCAACTTGGCCTGCAACGTGAATGATATTGTCGTTTTCAAAACAACGAACGACATGGCCAATGGCTTCGGTTTCACGGATATTCGTTAAAAATTGGTTACCTAGGCCTTCACCTTTGGATGCACCTTTCACTAAGCCCGCAATATCCACGAACTCCATAGTCGTTGGTAAAATACGCTGTGGCTTCACAATCTCAGCTAATTGATCAAGACGTGGGTCTGGCATTGGCACAACACCCGTGTTTGGTTCAATCGTACAGAAAGGGAAGTTGGCTGCTTCGATGCCGGCTTTGGTCAATGCATTAAATAGGGTGGATTTACCCACGTTAGGCAGACCAACGATACCGCATTTAAAACCCATATGTTTCTCACCTTAATAGCAAGGGGCAGCCACGCGCTGCACCCAATGTTTAGAAATTGGCGCTGATTATACACAAAAAGTTGATTCGGATGAAATGAACTCTTATGTGGTTGCTTTAAAACCATGCAGACGGTTGATGGCTTTGTCCATACCATCTGCTAGAAGAATATCTGTACACCTAGCCGCTTCATCAATTGCATCATCAATTAATTTTTGTTCAGATAAAGGCGGTTTACCCAAAACAAAACCAACGACTTTATTTTTATCACCCGGATGGCCAATACCAATGCGTAAACGATAAAAATTTGGGTTATTGGCGAATTTACTTTGAATATCTTTCAGCCCATTATGGCCGCCATTACTGCCACCTAACTTCATTTTAGCCACACCAGGTGGTAAATCGAGCTCATCATGGGCGACTAAAATTTCATCGAGATTGATGCGATAAAAATTGGCTATAGCGGCAACAGATTTACCACTTAAGTTCATAAATGTGGTTGGAACTAGCAGGCGAATATCGTTACCGTTCATATTAATGCGAGCGGTATAACCAAAAAATTTAGCTTCTTCTTTCAATGGCTGGTTATGGCGCTCAGCCAGTAAATCAACATACCATGCACCTGCATTATGGCGCGTTTGTGCATATTCAGCACCCGGATTGGCAAGTCCAACAATTAACTTAATTTTGCTCACGGTGGTGATTTCACTATCAGTTATGAAAATAATGCCCTAGTTTACCTTGTGAGATGCAGGATGTACAAAATTGTGATAGATAAAGTCACTGGGATTATAATTGCCAGATAAACTATTCGGGTTTACTGATTTTTTGATAAAAAGCACTTTTTGTACAGATATTCTTGCTAACTTCCTTCCTTGTGATGTCTATCGCAAAAAATTTTACTTAATGCACTATAATCATTACATAAATATAAAGTATGACCGAATTTATTTACACATGCTTGCTTATCAGTTTACTGGTACTGGAGGTATATATGAAACGGAAAAGCGCTCATCTTCTTGGTAATGTCTTCATGGGAATCGGAATGGTGTTGATGATCGGGAGTATCGGTGTCAACTTATTCTCTCATATCGTTAACTTAGGCCTTTCAGAACTTATCACTAATGGTTCCTTATTCGGTATTTTTATCGGTGCGATGGTATGGTTAGTCGGTGCTAGGATCGGCGGCCGTGAAAAAGTTGCAGACCGTTACTGGCAGTTAAAACAACATTATCATTCACGTAGAGATAATCACCGTTATCCATAAATAGCCTAAAGCAATTAATTGCTGATAATGGTGAACGAGTCTGATAATTAGGCATTAAGAGGAGTAAAATTCATGAGAATTTTGCTCTTCTGTCGTGAATATTGTGAGTTATTTTAAATGGTTATTTTTATGCCATGATATGCTGAAAATTATCAATTGGCTGGCTATAAAGTATAAAAATAGGTATTTACGGGGGTTACCCTCTACAATCATAAAGCCCCTGCAAATGACATTGCAGGGGCTTATACTTTTATTGCGACTTTTTCATCACGGTTGAACGCTAAAACCCAATACTAGGGAATTAGTGCTCAAACATTGCTGAAATTGACTCTTCGTTGCTGATACGACGGATAGCTTCAGCTAACATACCTGAAAGCGTTAAGGTACGAACATTGCTCAGCGCCTTAATTTCAGGAGAAAGAGGGATAGTGTCACAAACAATGACTTCATCAATGACTGAATTTTTGATGTTGTCTACAGCATTACCTGAGAAAATCGGGTGTGTTGCGTATGCAAATACACGTTTAGCACCACGTTCTTTCAGTGCTTCAGCTGCTTTACACAGAGTACCACCGGTATCAATCATATCGTCCACTAAGATGCAATCACGACCTGAAACATCGCCAATGATATGCATAACTTGAGAAACGTTCGCACGTGGGCGGCGTTTGTCAATAATGGCCATATCAGTGTCATTCAGGAGTTTTGCGATAGCTCTAGCACGTACCACGCCGCCGATGTCTGGAGATACAACGATTGGGTTTTCCAAGTTCTTCTGTAACATATCTTCCAGAAGAATAGGGCTACCAAATACATTATCCACAGGAACATCAAAGAAGCCCTGGATCTGCTCTGCGTGTAAATCGACTGTGAGCACACGGTCTACACCTACACTTGACAGAAAATCGGCAACAACTTTAGCGGTGATTGGTACACGGGCAGAACGTACGCGACGATCCTGTCTTGCATAACCGAAGTAAGGGATAACAGCGGTAATACGACCAGCAGATGCACGGCGTAGCGCATCGACCATAACAACCAGTTCCATCAGGTTATCATTGGTTGGTGCACAAGTTGACTGGATGATAAAAATATCACCACCGCGAACATTTTCATTAATTTGAACACTGACTTCGCCGTCGCTAAAACGACCAACAGCCGCGTCTCCAAGATTAGTGTAAAGGCGGTTAGCAACACGTTGTGCTAGTTCCGGTGTAGCGTTACCAGCAAAAAGCTTCATATCGGGCACGAGAAAAACCTCAGGCTTGCGTCCAGAGAGATATTGTTGACCAATAGCGACAAGGCTTATTGGTGCAATACACGGGTTATCCCAGCGCGGAACTTGTGCAGTGGGGAAACGTTAACGCCTTGAGCGACGAACCCTTGCACCCACGATGGGGCTTTATTTAACACCTGCAGGGCATCCGCTTGTGTTTCAAATTCAGAAAAAACACATGCGCCTGTTCCTGTAAGGCGAGACGGAGCATATTCTAACAGCCAAGAAACAAGCTGTTCAACCTCACGAAAACGTTTTCTTGCGATTGGTTCGCAGTCATTTGCGTACGGAGCCAGTAATAATGCGGCTAGGGAGCGTTTTGGAGAATTTCGATTTAATTGTGGATCTGTGAAGATCATCGGGGTTGATATTTCAATTCCGGGATGAGCGACCAGATACCATTTCTCTTTAGGGGAAGCTTTGGTTAAAATATCACCAACCCCTTCAGCGAAAGCGGCATGCCCACGAACAAACACAGGGACATCTGCACCTAATGATGCGCCTAATTCTGCAAGGACTTCATCAGAAACCTGTGTGTTCCAATGTTCGTTAAGCGCAATTAAGGTGGTTGCTGCGTTTGATGAGCCCCCGCCAATACCACCGCCCATGGGTAATATTTTATGGATACGGATATCAGCACCTAATGGGCCACTGTGATGTAAGGTCTCGCGGCAATAGGACTGTAATAATTTAGCAGCCCGTAAAATTAGGTTTTTCTCGGGGGGAACCCCTTGCATTTCAGTCAATAAATTCAGTTGGTCGTCATCACGTGTTGTCATGGTGATTTCATCGCCATAATCAACAAATTGAAATAGAGTTTGTAACTCATGGTAGCCATCAGGGCGTTGACCTGTGATGTACAAAAAAAGATTTAATTTTGCCGGAGAAGGCCATGTTAACGTCATTTCTTCAGTGTCCAACTATCCATTTTTAATTTAATAAGCCTGTCCCCTTGGCGTAACTCGAGGTAGTTCGGCAGCATAGGTGCCGTTTTGCTGTCATAGGAAATATAGTTGAGTTGCCATGTTTCACCATTACTTTCAAATGTGACACTTTTTAGCAGGTGATTTTCATCTAAGGTGAAGTCAGTTGCACGCCCAGGTGAGCCAGTTAACCAAGCAGTGAGGTCATCAATTGGAATTTCCATACCAGTGAGCTGATAAATAAGTTCACTTGGTACGTCACTCATATGGGTTTGGCCATCTTTAGTGGTTAGTCGAGCTAAATCAGGTTCAACGGTCAGTTCAAGTTCGCGGGAGCCTAACGGATTAGTTAACAATAAACGGTATTTTTCTGGCGTATATTGTTGCCAGAAAAACTTAGCGTACGTTTTTGTCTCCCCTCCGTTATAGGCAAAGGAGCCACGGGTTTGGTAGTCACGTAACTGACTTAATTCTTGTTGATGTGCTTTCCACTTAGCATCGGATGCAGAGCCAGTTCCTTTAGTGGTTGTTTGTGACGTTGTCACGCAAGCGGTTAGCAAGACGCATGAAAGTGGCAATAGGCGAAAAAAGTGCTTATTTATGTGCATAAAGGATAAAGCTTGAGTTAATTGCATATCAAATCTCAAAGTTGTATTGGGCGCTGATAGCAGTCTCTATTGAGTTACTTGCATTTAAAGAGGTTTAGTTTAGCGCGTTAAGGCTATCTGAGCCATCTATTACACTCGATCTATTGTACTCGATGATATACCTAGCCAATAAAAATCTGTAAGTGATTTACAGTTTGTATACAAATAACCTGTTTGTATACAAATGACATGGTGTATTGATGGGGGGAATGGTTTCCTAAAGATCCCTAAAGATGGTGTTAGGCCAATCTGATTTTGGCTAATGGGGGGCAACGTTATCAGGGGAAACCTCATTAGTCACCATTTGCTTTCTGTGCGAAATAATTGCATCCTCTATGCATCTTATTGCAGTTAATTTATCATTGTAAATAATGATATGGCTGATAATCAGTTTCATATAGCATAAATAAACGATAAAATTACGATCAGCTGGATTGGTAAAATAACTATTACGTCTGTTTTTTCGGTTTATTTTTTGGCGTGGGTCATCTTTCTGAAGGATAGGCTTATGCAAACCGTAGAAAGAGAGACGAGGATCATCTACAATAGAACAATATAAATAACAGTATTGCTGAATTGGTGGGGAATACCCATCGAGCATTACTGAAAATAATTAGCACTGTAAGCAATGTGAGTAAGTCGTAAAGCACAATGACCTTATTAGCCTTAGGCATCAACCATAAAACAGCACCAGTAGCCCTGCGTGAGCGGGTGACATTTGGTCCTGAAAAAATTGACCATGCACTTGAAGAGCTCCTCAAACAGCCTCAAGTGAATGGTGGCGTTGTGCTGTCTACCTGTAATAGAACTGAGCTTTATTTGAGCCTTGAATCACAAGAGCGGGCTCAAGAACAACTAGTAAAATGGTTGTGTGATTTTCATGGTATAACCCAAAAAGATTTACAGCCAAGTTTATATTGGCACCAAGACGACCGGGCTGTTAGTCACCTAATGCGTGTGGCGAGTGGCTTGGATTCCTTAGTTTTGGGTGAACCACAAATATTAGGGCAAGTAAAAAAGGCATTTGCACTTTCACAAGGTAACCATTCGTTATCGAGCGAACTTGAGCGCCTTTTCCAAAAATCGTTTTCTGTTGCAAAGCGTGTGCGTACAGAAACCGATATTGGTGCAAATGCCGTTTCCGTAGCATTTGCGGCTTGTACGCTTGCTCGTCAAATATTTGAATCACTTAAGCATTTAAATATTTTGTTAGTTGGCGCAGGGGAAACTATTGAACTTGTGGCTCGTCATTTGCGTGAACACGGCGTACAAAAAATGATGATAGCGAACCGAACACGTGAACGGGCGGAGTTATTGGCCAATGAGGTTAATGCACAAGTCATTTCGTTATCGGATATTGATAACCGCTTAGCAGAAGCGGATATTGTCATTAGTTCAACGGCGAGTCCTTTACCCATTATAGGGAAAGGGATGGTCGAGCGTGCAATGAAAATACGTCGTAGTAAGCCGATGTTATTAATCGATATTGCCGTTCCCCGAGATATCGAACAAGATGTTGAAAAATTAAGAGATGTTTATCTCTATACTGTGGATGATTTAGAGTCTATCATCGCACAGAACCTTGCTCAGCGAAAAGCCGCAGCCGTTGAAGCTGAATACATTGTTGAGCAAGAAAGTAGCCACTTTATGGATTGGTTGCGCTCACAAGCGGCAGTGTCTACAATTCGCGATTACAGAGAACAAGCTGAGGCCATTCGGGCAAGCATGGCTGAAAAAGCGTTGACGGCTATCCGTCAAGGTACAGATCCTGAGCAAGTGATCATGCAATTATCGCAACAATTAACCAACCGCCTTATTCATGCTCCAACTAAATCTTTGCAGCAAGCTGCAGGAAATGGGGATGTCGAGCGTCTAAATCTACTTAGGGACAGCTTAGGGCTGGACCATCAATAACCACATTTTAATCATAGGTCTTATATAACGAATGAAGCCTTCTATTGTCGCAAAACTAGAAGCATTACAAGAACGCTACGAAGAAATTGAAGCGCACCTTGCTGATGCAGGTGTAATCGCCGATCAAGACCGTTTTCGTGCTTTATCAAAAGAATATGCTCAATTATCTGATGTCGCTAAGTGTTTTAGCGCATGGCGCACAGTACAGGATGATATCGAAACAGCTGAAATGTTGTTAGACGATCCTGAAATGAAAGAAATGGCTCAAGAAGAGCTGAAAGAAGCTAAAGCGCGCAATGAAGAGCTTGAACAGCAATTACAATTGTTGCTGTTGCCGAAAGATCCTGATGATGAATATAACTGTTTCGTTGAAATCCGTGCGGGAGCAGGGGGAGACGAAGCGGCAATTTTTGCGGGTGACTTATTCCGTATGTACAGCCGTTATGCGGAAAATAACCGTTGGCGCGTTGAGCTCATGAGCACGAGTGACGGTGAACATGGCGGTTTTAAAGAAGTTATCGCGAAAATTTCCGGTGATAGCGTTTATGGTCGCTTAAAATTTGAGTCAGGCGGGCATCGTGTTCAACGTGTTCCTGAAACTGAATCTCAAGGTCGTATTCATACATCTGCTTGTACTGTGGCTATTTTGCCTGAGCTACCGGAAGCTGAATTACCTGAAATTAGCCCTGCGGACTTACGTATTGATACCTTCCGTTCATCAGGAGCGGGGGGGCAGCACGTTAATACCACCGATTCTGCAATTCGTATTACCCATATTCCGACAGGTATCGTTGTTGAGTGCCAAGATGAGCGTTCTCAGCATAAAAATAAAGCAAAAGCGATGTCTGTATTAGGTGCGCGTATTCGCCAAGCTGAAATGGATAAACGCCAAGCCGCAGAAGCGTCTGAACGCCGTAATTTATTAGGTTCTGGTGACCGTTCTGACCGCATTCGTACCTATAATTTCCCACAAGGCCGAGTGACGGACCACCGTATCAACTTGACGTTATACCGTTTAGATGAAGTGATGGAAGGAAAACTGGATTCACTTATCCAACCTATCATCAATGAATACCAGGCAGACCAACTTTCTGCGTTGTCTGAGCAGGAATAATGCAATATACCGAATGGGTCAAGCAGGCAGCGAATCGGCTGTCTGCAAGTGACAGTGCGAAGCGAGATGCTGAAATTTTACTGGAACATGTCACAGGCCGCAGTCGTACCTATCTTTTTGCATTTGGTGAAACGGAACTCAAAGCCGAAGAATTCCAACAAGCTGAATTACTTTTGCAACGCCGTGAGAAAGGTGAGCCTATCGCCTATATTGTCGGTGAACGTGAGTTCTGGTCCCTTCCTCTTTATGTCTCACCTGCAACATTAATACCTAGGCCAGATACTGAATGTATCGTTGAACAAGCCTTATCTAGGTTAACAGAGCAAAAAAATCACATTTTAGATTTAGGCACTGGGACTGGGGCAATTGCATTAGCCTTGGCGTCTGAGATGCCGCAAAGTCAGCTTATTGGTGTGGATTTTAATCCTGACGCGGTCGCTTTAGCACAACGAAATCAACAGCGCTTGAATATTTCAAATGTCAAATTTATACAAAGTAATTGGTTTGCTTCACTATCAATTCAACAATTTGATATGATTATCAGTAATCCACCTTATATTGATGAAAATGATAAGCACCTCAGTGAAGGTGATGTGCGATTTGAGCCCTTAACCGCTCTAGTGGCTAAGGATGAAGGTTTAGCCGATCTAATTTACATCATTAAAGAGTCTAGAAAATATCTGAAAAATCAAGGGTGGTTACTTCTTGAGCATGGCTGGACACAAGGTCTTGCGGTGCGTGATTTATTTAAAGTACATGGGTACACCAAAATTGAGACCTGTCTTGATTATGGTGGAAGAGAGCGAATTTCACTCGGTCAATGGAATGGTTAAGTGGCATAGCACTGGGAATGTAATGAAAACCATAGCGAATATAGAATTTAATCAACTCCCTTTAAGTGAAGGGATCATGACTGTTTCACAATGTATCCGTCATGATTTCCCGCTGATGAAAGTGCAAGCTCAGTTAGACAGCTTAGTCTCATCAGCCAAGTCTTGTATCGATTTAACCGCTGATAACGAAACCAAAATTCAGCAGTTGACCTCACTTTTTTACCAAGAATGGTCGTTTGGCCCAGCTGAAGGCATTTATCTGTTATCAGATATGCTATGGCTAGACAAAGTACTGTCATCTAAGCAAGGTACGCCAGTGACACTCGGTGCTATCTTTTTGTACGTTGCCGAGCGCCTTGGCATTGCGATTTATCCCGCTATTTTTCCAACTCAATTATTATTTATCACTGAAAGAAATGATGGCAGCCAGTGGGTAATTAACCCTGTAAATGGCGAGTCTTTATCACTACACACATTAAATTTATGGCTCAAAGGAACCGTTGATCCTTTTTCTGAATTTTACCATGACCAATTGGATGTAGCAGAAAACAGCGTTGTCATCCGTAAAATTTTTGACACATTGAAAGCGTCATTAATGGAAGAGAAAAAGATGGAATTAGCGCTGCGAGTTTGTGAAACGCTTCTGACTCTTGACCCTGAAGACCCTTACGAAATTCGGGACCGAGGGTTAATTCTTGCACATTTAGACTGTAATCATGTGGCGTTAAGTGATCTCAATTACTTTATTGAGCACTGTCCAGAAGACCCTGTTTCTGAAATGATTAAAATACAAATTTATTCGTTGGATAATCATCCAATCGTATTACATTAATTAACATACAGGCTAATGTCCCTGTTTCAATATTAAAGGTAAGAGTATGCAGCAGAAAGTAGTCAATATTGGTGATATCAATGTCGCGAACGACTTGCCGTTTGTGTTATTTGGTGGAATGAATGTATTAGAATCTCGCGATATGGCGATGAAAGTGTGTGAGCATTATGTCACTGTGACCCAAAAGTTGGGGATCCCTTACGTTTTTAAAGCATCATTTGATAAAGCAAACCGCTCATCAATCCACTCTTACCGTGGCCCAGGTCTTGAAGAAGGAATGAAAATTTTTCAAGAGTTGAAACAAACATTTGGTGTGAGAATTATTACTGACGTTCATGAACCTGCGCAAGCAGCTCCTGTTGCCGAAGTTGTTGATGTTATTCAATTACCGGCTTTCTTGGCTCGTCAAACGGATTTAGTTGCAGCCATGGCTAAAACAGACGCAGTAATTAATATCAAAAAACCTCAGTTTATCAGCCCAGGACAAATGGGAAATATCGTTGAGAAATTTATCGAAGGTGGCAACGATAAAATTATTCTTTGCGACCGTGGAGCAAACTTTGGTTATGACAACCTAGTTGTTGATATGCTTGGTTTTAATGTCATGGTTCAAGCATCAAAAGGCTGTCCTGTCATTTTCGACGTAACCCATGCACTACAATGCCGCGACCCGTTTGGTGCAGCATCTGGTGGTCGTCGTGGGCAAGTTGCTGAATTGGCAAGAGCTGGAATGGCGGTTGGGATAGCCGGGTTATTTCTTGAAGCTCACCCAGACCCAGATAATGCACGCTGCGATGGCCCATCAGCATTACCATTAGATAAGCTGGAACCATTCTTAAAGCAAATGAAAGCAATCGACGAAGTTGTAAAAGGCTTCCCTGAGTTAGATACGAGTCGCTAAGTTAGGCGGTTTATGCAACTCACTGAAGTCGTTTCTATGTTCGGCGCTGATTTGCAGCGCCGATATGGTGAAAAGATTTATAAAATTACCTTACATGGTGGTTTTAATTGCCCAAACCGTGATGGCACCCTTGGGCGAGGAGGCTGCACTTTTTGTAATGTGGCTTCTTTTGCTGATGAAAATCAGTCATCTCAAACTATTAGTGAACAAATTCACCAACAGATCACCCGAATTTCCCGCGCAAAACGTTACTTAGCTTATTTCCAAGCCTATACCAGCACTTATGCCGAAGTGAGCCTATTAAAACAACTTTATGAAGAAGCCTTACTGCAAGCCGATATTGTTGGATTATGCGTAGGTACCCGCCCTGACTGTGTTCCTGAGTCAGTATTATCCTTGCTAAGCCAGTATCAACAGCAAGGCTATGAAATATGGCTTGAGTTAGGTTTACAAAGTGCCCATGATAAAACACTACATCGTATTAATCGCGGCCATGGTTTTGATGCATACCAACAGACGACACAAAAGGCTCGCAGCCTTGGATTAAAAGTTTGTACACATTTGATTTGCGGGTTACCCGGTGAAAATGCCCAAATGAATATGCAAACACTTGATAAAGTCCTTGAGTGCGGAACGGATGGTATCAAACTTCACCCTTTACATATTGTCGAAGGTAGTGTGATGGCCAAAAGTTGGCGGGCAGGGCGCTTGGCAACGCTTTCTCTCGATGAATATACTGAAATTGCAGGTGAAATGGTGCGCCATACTCCGGCTGATATTGTTTATCACCGTATTAGTGCCAGTGCAAGAAAACCCACATTACTCGCTCCGAACTGGTGTGAAAACCATTGGGTGGGAATGAATAATTTATATCAATATTTCTTAAAATGGGGCGGGCAAGGCTCCGCACTTTGATATATTCAATGAGAATACATATGAAATCAACTTTCTATAAAGCTATTATCGTTTCGTCTCTAATTACGTTTTCTTTTCAAGCGATAGCTCAACTTGATATTACCCCAGAAGATAAACAGAAATTTGTACAAACTCACCAAAAAGCAACCAAGAAAGATGCTCAGGCCCAGTATCAGCTTGCCCAAATGTATTTTTCCGGTTTAGGTGTTCTTCAAAATCTTAATAGTGCGCGTTTATGGGCAAATGAAGCTGCAAAAAATGGTAATGGGGATGGTTATGCATTATTGGCAGATATCAATCTATTAAGTGATAGTTATTTTTCACAGGAATTGATTGATGCTCGTAAGTACGCGACGAAAGCTGTTGAAATGGGCAGTACGCGTGGCAAAATCAGTTTAGCAGAGTCATTGATAAACCCAATTGCGGGTAAAACGGATTATCAGCAGTCTATAGAACTTCTTAATGAGGTTAATGCGTTAAATAACCCAGATTATTTTATTGCGCCTATTTTGCTTGGTGTTATTTACTTAGATGGCAAAGGTGTTGCAAAAGACGAAAAGCAAGCACAACAATGGTTTGATAAGGCAAATGAGATGACTTATCCGGGCTATGCAGAGTGGATGGCAGCGTTTAAATTTTCTGAAGATAATACAGGTACGGTGACCATCGACCAAGTGAAAGCAAAAAAATTAAGGGAAATAGCCTGCGAAAAAGGAAAAAGTGCAGGGAATGAGATGTTTTGCTTCAGCGAGTGATACTAAACCGCCATGTAAAATAACATGGCGGTTTGGTTTGATACTTAAGTTAAGGTGTTGTTATTGGCTTTTCTGTGTCGATAGAACCCGCTTGTTCGATAGCTTTAACGGCTTCAAGCGCATGATCCATTGAATTATAAAAACTCAATACGCCTTCAATAGGTGCCACTTTTGCTCTCGCCAATGTTTTTAATGGCTGGAACGGAATATCACAAACTAAGATATGGGTATCTTTGCGAACGGCATCTATGAATTTTTCGAAAGCTTCTAAGCCCCCCGCATCCAATACAGGTACTGCGTCCCATTGCATAATAATAGTTTTATAGCCAGCGCTTTTGACACGTAACTCATCAAAAATACGTTCAGCAGCAGCGAAAAACAACGGGCCATTTATTCTTACGACTAAGCGGCTTTGTTCTTCATCTGTTTCTGCTAGTTGTGTTGAACGGGTCATATTGGCAATACGGCGCATAAACAATAATGATGCGAGAACAATCCCGACAGTGATGGCAATAACCATATCAAATAGAACGGTTAGAGACATACATAACACTAATACAATAATGTCATCTTTAGGAGCACGTTTAATTAGGTAAACGACCTTACCTGCAGCACTCATGTTCCAAGCCACAATCAATAATAATGCAGACATAGCGGCTAATGGCAGATAAGAGAGCATTGGAGCAAGAACCAATAATGTGAGTATCACCAGTATTGAGTGAATAATCGCAGAAATAGGGGATGTTGCACCTGCTCGAACGTTAGCTGCGGAGCGAGCTATTGCAGCGGTTGCGGTGATCCCACCAAAAAAAGGCGCTGCAATGTTCCCCACACCTTGGCCAATAAGTTCACTATTAGAATGGTGTTTGGTTCCCGTCATGTTGTCCAATACAACGGCACATAACAGTGACTCAATTGCGCCCAGTACCGCCATAGAAAATGCCGCAGGCATTAATGCGGTGATCATCGCCCAGTTAATTGGTGCACTTCCGGGGAGTTCCCACGGCAAAATAAACTGCGGTAGAATAGGGGGAATACCATTACCTTCAGTGCCATCAGGCAATAAATAGCTAAATTCAGAACCGATAGTCGCGACTTCCATACCAAATAATGAAAGCACCCACATGACGAAAGTCCCGACAATAAGGGCTGGCAAATGGCCAGGAAGTTTTAGTTTTAGTTTAGGCCAGAAGATAAGCACCAAAAGGGTTGAAAGCCCAATTAGAGTGTCACTGTATTGAAATGTGGGGAATGTATTGCCAATAGCAATTAGCTTATCAACATAGTTTTCTGGGACATGCGCCATTTGCAAGCCAAAGAAATCTTTAATCTGCATTGTGGCAATGGTGATAGCAATTCCCGAAGTAAAGCCTAAGGTGACAGAAACGGGAATGTATTCAATAAACTTACCAAAGCGAGCAAACCCCATCGCAAGAAGTATGATACCCGACATCAATGTGGCGACTAATAACCCACTCAACCCAAATTGTTGAGAGACTGGGTAGAGGATCACCACAAAAGCAGCCGTGGGGCCAGAAACGCTATAGCGAGACCCACCTGTTACTGCAATGATGATCCCTGCAATAGCCGCAGTATATAGCCCATATTGTGGTGGAACACCGCTAGCGATAGCCAAAGCCATTGCGAGGGGGATAGCGATAATACCCACGGTAATACCCGCGATTAAATCCTTAATAAAGCGGGTAGCCGTATATTTTTCTTTCCAACAAGAATCTATTAGCGCACTAAAAGGGCGCAACCTATTAATTTTTTTTGTACTCATTATACCCTACCAAATAACAGGGTGAAAAATAAACGAAAGATGTACCTATAAGGATACGCTTAGCAACCTGAAAAAAATCTGTTATGTATCAATGAATCTACAATTATCATAACGTTTTCAGTAACAAAAGTAAAAAAACGTTATATTATAAAGAAAAATAGTTAGAATATATTTTATATGGTTACGTTCCTGTTTTAGATGTGCATATAAATAATAGTCATTTTATTTTTTAATCGTAAATATAAATCATTATAAATAATAAATTGGTCAATACTTAATCGACTAAACTGCTATTATTGCTGCCAATAGCCCTATCCATTGAAGCAGCGCTATCCCAAGTGCTCGTGTGAAAAGGCGTTTAGTTCCAGACCACCTTTGTTGCATCGTACGATATTTAATTTTGCTTGGAAATAAACAATTCAAAGCATTATCAAACTGTTCCGTTTCATTATGCGTGTAGATAATTTTAAAAAAATGGTTATCTAACCAAAGACGATATATATAATACTGGCAAATTATAAATATAATTACATTGGCGAATAAAATATATTTAGAGTAATTAGAATAGAAAAACAAAGCGAATTGGCAAAATAGTGCCAATACAGACCCAGTAGCAAAATAACGCCAACTATGAGTCAAAATAGTGATGACCTCACCTTGCTGTTTATTTATCAATGTATTCATTTTTCACTCGGTTTAGATGGTAATTGGTGTGCCAATCATTCAGTTGTTCTATCGTTGCTGTATTTAAAATAACTTGTGGGCGAGCTTGTTCAACTAACGTTACGGCATCTTCTATGTTTTTAGCATCGCCATGATGTACCAACCATGCAACAGCAACAGTCGCACTTCGTGAATAACCTAATTTGCAATGAATGTATACCGGACCCTGTTTTATCAGTTCATCCATAGTATGGACTGACTTTTCGATATCTTCCGCGCTTAGTGGTAACAAATCAATTTGCGGTTGGCTACAATATTTCAGTCCTTTGCTGTAAAAATTGCGAGGCCATTCGCAAGTCATATCTAAAACAGCTTGAGCTTGCAAAGCGTATAGTGGGCGGCCTCCCAAAACGATATGTTGATTAACAATACTGGGTTGTGCGCAGTGCTTAGCGAAGTAATGATAGGTTCCCCAAGCAATGAGCCGGTACGGTAGTAATAAAATAGCAGCAGAAGGGGAAATATTTCCTTCAGGTGTTTTTTGAAAGACGCTGGCGCCTGCCCCTAAATAGCCGAGGGTAATAAAAAAGAGGGCGATAGCGGGCCATAATAGTACCCAAGCAAATCCTTGGAAGATAAAAGCAAGAATAAAACAAGCAAGAGAACCTATTCCATAGTTTTTGCTCATTTTAAAACTGCGAGGGGACCCCGTGTAGTGCCATTGCCAACGAGTTTGTATAGGAAGCAAATAGCTAATTAATAGGCCAACTGCAAATCCAGTAACGACATCAATAAAATGGTGCTGCCATGTGGTCAACACTGAAATTAAAATTAAAATAGACCAGCTATGAAGTAACCAGCGCCACTTTATTGGAGTATGGGCTCGAAAACGTAACCAGAGGATCCACAATAAAATAATATGTAATGAAGGGGCTTGGTTAAAAGGGAGGTCAAATAGTTCTAGGCTGTTAAACATCCAGCCAAATAGCCCATCAGTGGTTGGCCGAGGGAAACTAAACTTAAGTGGAAATAGCAAAAAACCAATACAGGCAACAAGAGAAGCTGTGATAAGCCGTAGGCCATGGATGGTTTGCTCTTTACGGGTCGTACAAATAAATAATGATAACCCATAGAATATGTCAATACTCCAATAGGGAATGATAGTCCAAGGAAGAAATGGAATATGTGTTTCCCAAGAAAAAACGACAGACGGAACCTGGTCTAACGTTGCAGTATACGTATTAACTTGGCCATAAGTTAAGAAGAAAAAAGGGGCTAAAAAAACTAACCATAGCAAACCAGACAATATTATTTTGTGTCGAGGTATAGTCTCTTGGGGCTCGCGGGTTGTAATCATCATCCTTTATTCTATTCCTTTAAATAGCAACAAACTGGTGGTGATATCAAAAAATAACTGGAAAAACAGAGAGTACTAAGCAGCATAGGTGCTTTACTCGCAATAAACAACGGGTATTAGTGATGGTTAAAATTAGTGATTGATGGCAATGGTTCACCATCAATCATTAACAACTAATTATTTACTGCCAATCATTCACTGCCAATCATTCACTGCTAATCATTCGTTGCTAATTACATAGTATGTTGAATGCATTAACGTCGTCTGGCTATAGATACGCTGAATATCCCCCAGTTATCAATAGATTGATTCAATTTTTCAAAGCCCGCTTCTTCAACTAAGCTATCCATTTCACCTTGGCTGCGGCAACGCATAACCCATGCTTGACCACCTTGGTGGCTTGGTAGTACACGGGCAATCATCTCAACTTGGGGGTGCCATGGTTGGCAGGTATAAATTAATAGCCCACCAGATGGAATTGCCCAAGAAAGCCCATTTAATGACGCCTTTATCATTTCATTACTGGGGAACAGTTCATATAAGCCACTAACGATACCAATAGTTGGTGATGGTGAAACGGCAGCTAAATCATCAGCGTCAAAAGCATTGCCTTTAGTGAATTGAATTTTGTCTTCAAGGTAACGTTGTTTGATGTGTAGGCGGCCTTGTTCAACGTTGACAGGGCTATAGTCTCTTAGTAGGACAGATTCGACTTTGCCATAGTCATTGATTGCGTCAAAAATGTAACGGCCTTGGCCTGCGGCAATATCCATAATTCGCACAGGTGTCCCTTTATCAGTGAGGTCACGAATAGCCTGTCGAATGATATTTTCAATGTTAACTTTACGTTGGCGTATTCCTTGCCAGCCGATACTGTTGAGATACTGTCTATCAATAACACGGCCAAATAAGCCTTTACCCTGGGCTTTATCGCGGTATACGTAATCAAGGGTTGAGCCTGAATCAAACCCTTTGTCATAACCAATACGAATACCTTCAGAAGCTTTGCCTAGTGTACTCATTGATTTGCTCATAATTTTATAAGCAAGATTTTTAGGGCACCATTTAGGCAATGGAGTCATGAGTGAACGATATTTTTCAGCGCTGGCACTCCATATATCTTCATATTGATAATTATGTTGGTAGCGCGGTAAGGCGAATAATTTGTCGATAAAATCACGGATTTTCTCTAGCGGGATATGACGATCTTTTTCTCCTAAAGTGTCGTGATAAAAACCGGGTAATATATGTTTTTCTTTTATTGGGGTATTTAATTTATCAAAAAATTGATGTTGAGGCCGATGGTGAACAACGTGGTCGCTACCTGAAATAAATAGTTGGGTGGGCAAAGTAATTGCGCCCGCATCAGCAACGATGCGATCAGCCGTTTTATACAGTTCAAGTAAAATATTGACGGCAATAGGGCGAGTAATCAATGGGTCGCGATTAAACGAATCAATGCGTTGTTCATCATGAGTGAGATACTTGGCTTTGACATACGAATTTACATAGAACAAGCCGCGCGTTTTTTGCATTAAAGCAAGCCCTGTTCGGGCAAATGGGACGTACAATTTAACTTTAAATGCAGGGGAGGCGAGTACCATCCCTCGAATTTTTGGGGCGTAGTCATGAACCCAAGCGGAGACAAGAACGGCACCAACACTTTGCCCGATAACAATGATATTTTCTAACGGAATAGTATATTCAGTGGAAATGTAACGTACAAACTCATCGACATCATTGATGGATGTGCTGAGTGAAGGGCTATAACCTCGAGGGCCATCATTTCTGCCATGTCCACGGGCATCCCATGCAAACATAGCATAGTCAGGTAGATTAAGTTCATCGACTAAATGGGCGACACGGCCGGAATGTTCGTGGCCACGATGAAATAAAATAACCGCTTTGTTGGTCGAAACCTCTGCTGGCCAATGTCGATAAAAAAGAGAAGTATGGTCACTGGTGGTAAATTGGGACTCAATAACGGGACGTTGCGTCAGATAATCTGTTTGAACGTTCATAATTCTTCCTTAATTATTATTCTCATGTGCAGATAATTCACAAAGAGCACGGCGAATACGGTTATAGCAAGTATAAAACAGCAACAAAGTTAAAAGGATAAACAGATAACTTACCCAACTAGACAATATGATCTGTGGAAAAATGCTAATGAGAAGCCCTAACGCACCGAAAAAAAATGCACGGTCACTTTTACCTATTGGGCCATCATAGCGGCGAGACGCACCAATAGCTTGAGCGATAACACCAATAAATTCAGTCAGTAGCGTAAGAAATAGAATGAATAAAATAAGCCAAAATACTTGAGGGAAAATAACCGCAAATGGCAAGTACAGAGCAATATCTGAAATGACATCACCGAGCTCATTCAATATAGCACCAAGGTGGCTTTTTTGGTTGTGCTCCCTAGCTAACATGCCATCAATCGCATTGAGTGCCATACGAATAAACAGAACGAAAGGTAATAAAATAAACAGGTGTGGATTTGGAATGAAAAGTAATAGCATTCCGCTGATAACGGATAGAAGTAAAGCCGCCAAAGTGACTTGGTTGGCGGTAACACCCGCACTAAATAGCTTATGAACAATTGGACGAAGAAGATCTTGAAATTTAGGTTTCAGATCGTAAATGGTCATTGAGTATTCCTTTCCCATCACTGCACTATGACGCAGCATTGGGATATATCAATACGCGATTGATTGATTTCTGCAATAAGAGCTATCTCAAGTTAGGAGATAATCAAAGGAAGCTACCCTATAATTTTAACGATAAAATTACGGCAATTACTTGAATAATCGAATAAAAAACATTTAGTGGCAGTGAAATAGAAGGGACTTATCAAAATTAAGGAAAAACAGATTAACCGATATGATACCCGATCACGCCAATACTTTTTGTTTATCAATTCGTGAACGCATTCGTTTGAATTGGCTAGGTGTCATTGTGGTCATTTCTTTGAATTTTCGACAAAAAGCGCTGTGATCAGCATATGCACATTTACTGGAAATTTCAGTAATTGAAAAATCATCTTCGAGCAGTTCAATAGCATGTTCCAGACGCATCTTTTGAATATATTGTTGGGGGGTTATCAAAAAAATCGCTTTAAACTGGCGGTTTAATTGAGAAAGCGAGAGGCCAGATATTTCAGCAAGAGTTGTCATTTTTATCGCAATATCAAAATGTTCACTAATATAGCGCTCAACACGGCTAAGCTGGTTATTCAGTTTAGGGCTGACCGATTTGACATCTTGTAAATCCACTGAAATTCCTGCAACCCCAATAACTTGGTTACGTGTATTAAAAATAGGAACCTTAGTTGTTAAGCACCATCCCAACAAGCCTGCTTTATACAGGTGCAGTTCAAGCTTATTAATGACGCTAATTTTCTTTTCCATCACTAAATAATCTTGAGAGCTATAGCTTTGGCCGAGTTCTGAATGAAAAATATCTTCAGCACCTTTACCTACTAAATGGTTAACACTATCGATTTTACAGCGGGTGGCTAAATTATCATTGGCCAAAACATACTTTGCATTATGGTCTTTCACAAAAAAGGTTACATTCGGCAAGGTATTAATGAGTGGCATAATCAAACCTAAATGGTTTAATAAAATATCAATATTATCAACGGGAAATAGCATGTTCTCCTGACTAATCAACAGCAATTTATTTAGATTGATCATGCCGCGCTCCGAAATATTAAATTAATTTTATTAATTCTGTTAAATATTTTTAGATTGTGCTGAAAACCGCATAAGTTTGTTAGAAAGATATCAAGAGTTGTTAACAAAAATCAAGCATTCTATTAACAATGATAATAGATAGGATGCTAACCAATGCAATCTCAATATACCAAAATTGAAGTTATCGACTCTCATACCGCAGGTGAACCAACTCGGCTTGTTATTGATGGATTTCCCGATTTAGGGCAACAAAGCGTGGCCGTTCGCTTAGATATTTTGCGTAATAGCCATGATATCTGGCGTCGTACAACGATTTTAGAACCTAGAGGTAATGACATTCTAGTGGGAGCCCTATTGTGTAAACCACAAAACCCAGCGGCAACAGCAGGCGTGATTTTTTTTAACAATCAAGGTTACTTGGGAATGTGTGGTCACGGCACTATCGGTTTAGTGGCCTCGTTGCACTTTCTGGGGCATATCACTTATGGCAACCATCTTATCGAGACGCCAGTTGGAGATGTAACAGCACAATTACATCAAGATGGTAGCGTGAGTATTCAGAATGTGTATTCGTATCGCTATCGCAAAGCGGTACGAGTTGATGTCCCAGATCTCGGCACGGTTATTGGGGATATCGCTTGGGGTGGAAATTGGTTTTTTCTTGTTGAACAGTCGCCAGTTGCCATTGATTTCCAAAACATTAAATTACTGACAGAAGTCAGTTTAAAAATCAAGCAAGCCTTAGTTGACCAAAGTATCTACGGTAAAGATGGCCAAGAAATTGACCATATCGAATTATTCGGTTCACACCCAAATGCCAATAGCCAAAGTTTTGTGTTATGCCCAGGTGGCGCATATGACCGCTCGCCTTGCGGAACAGGGACTAGCGCTAAACTCGCCTGCTTAGCTGCAGATAAAAAGCTGGCGGCAGGGGAAATCTGGCATCAAGCCAGCGTCATTGGCAGCCAATTTCAGGCTAGTTTTCAACAGGCTGATGAAAACGGCATTATTCCGACTATTCGCGGGCATGCCTATATCAGCGGAAAAAATACCTTATTGATAGATGAACAAGATCCATTTCGTTTTGGGATCTCGGTGGCATAGGGGTATGAAATGGAACGTAAATATCCAGTGATCGTGGTGGGTGGTGGCATTATTGGTTTGAGTATCGCACTGACAGTGCAAGCGAATGGCTCACAAGTGTTGCTGCTTGATAAACAGGAAATTGGCCAAGGTGCCTCATTTGGCAACGCAGGGCATATTGCGACAGAACAGGTTTTCCCGATTGCTGATCCGAGTGTTTTAACATCAATTCCAAAAATGCTCCTTGACCCATTGGGCCCTCTGCGTCTGGATTGGCGTTACTTATTACCGTTAACACCTTGGTTAATCAAGCTGTTAGGTAACATGCGCCATAAGCCCTTTACCCATATCCATCATACATTGATGACATTAAACAGTGCCGCTTTCGATTCATGGCAAGTATTTATTCAGAAATGGCAATTAAGTGATCTTGTCAAAATGAAGGGTTCACTGTTGGTGGCTGAGAAAAAAGAAACGCTCGATAAGTTAAGCCAGCACAGTGAGTACTTGCAAAGTGTTGGTATAGCTAATCAATTGATTGATCAAGATGCGCTACTAACACGCGAACCCGCTTTATCCGAAAGCCAAATCGGGGGTGTTTTTTATCCAGATACCGGCCATGTTGTGGATTTATGTGCATTACACCAAAAGCTGACTGAGGCGTTTTTACACGCAGGTGGACAAGTATTAACCCACTGCGAAGTAACAGAAATTACATCGACGTCGAATCAACAAGCGGTATTGACAACGACCCAAGGCCAGTTCACAGGCCAAAAAATTGTTATTGCAGGCGGCGCATTTTCCAAATCACTAGTGAGAATGGTTAGTCGCATCAATGTGCCGTTAGAAACTGAGCGCGGTTATCATTTGATGTTGCCCCATGAATTGGGACGATTATCAATACCCGTATCAAGTATGGATAGACGTTTTATTATGACGCCAATGTCTCAAGGGTTACGCCTCGCGGGAACCGTGGAGTATGCGGGACTAAAGCGTCCAGCCAATATGCAACGCGCTCAACATTTTCTACCGTTAGCGCAGCCGATGCTGAAAACGCCATTGAACAGCCAACAATCTACACCGTGGATGGGATTTCGCCCATCAACGTCTGACTCTTTGCCGGTGATCGACCATAAAGGCCCTTATATTTTTGCTTTTGGTCACCAACACTTAGGGCTAACCCAAGCAGCGATCACCGCAGATATCGTTAATAGTTTTATTCATCAGCAACCGACAAGTATCGATTGCACCCCTTTTTCCATTGAGCGATTTCTTTAATATTGAGGAGAATTCAAATGAATTTCCATGGCATTCTTGTTCCTTTAGTCACGCCATTTCATGATGATTTAACATTAAATATCAGTGCGCTTGCTGAGTTAACTGAAAAACTTATTGAGCGCGGAGTTACCGGTTTAGTGGTCTGCGGGACCACGGGAGAGTATTACGCATTAAATGAAGATGAACGTAAAACCGTGCTGTCTACGGTTTGTAAAATTGCAAAAGGGCGAGTGACACTAATTGCGGGTATTAACGACTTATCAACTGAAGGTGCCATTGCACGAGCGAAACAAGCTCAAGAACTGGGCTATGAAGGATTAATGTTATCGCCACCACCGTATAGTTTACCGGATCAGCAAGGGGTGTACGCCCACTATGAAAAAGTCGCAAAATCAACACCATTACCCATTATTATGTACAACTTCCCAGCTCGGATCGGTATTGAAATTGACATTGAAACGGTTATCAAGCTAGCTGAAATTGACAATATTGTCGCTATCAAAGAAAGCAGTGGAAGCTTTAGCCGAGCACTGCATCTATTACAAACACCATTCAAAAATTTTGAGGTCATTTGTGGTTGTGATGACCAACCAGTGGATTTCTTCTTTTGGGGTTCAAAAAGTTGGATAGCAGGAGCTGGGAATGTATTCCCAGCAGAGCAAGTTGCTATTTTTAATGCGGCGCAAGCGGGTGACTGGCAACTCGCTAAGCAGATTATGAATGAAATTTATCCTGCAATTTACTCAATGGAATCAGGTAACTATAACCAAAAAGCCAAAGCGGGTTGCTTGAATGGCACATTTAATGTAGGCCCGGTCCGTTTGCCTCTGTCAAATATAGCGTCTCAAGAACGCGATGAATTCATTAAATTGATTAAACGCTAGGGGGAAATATGACCATGACCCAACAGCAGGTATTTGAACGAGCAAAACAAGGAAAACTGTGGGCTGGCAATTTAATTGCAGGGCATGCAGAGCAGCAAAATAAATTAGAAAACCGTACCCCAATCGATAATAGCGTTATTGGTTTTATTGCTGACGGTGATGCGAACGATATTAATGTCGCTGTACAGGTAGCACGTGACACGTTCAATCAAGGTGAATGGCGCGGGTTATCACCTCAAGAACGTAAAGCTATCATGCTTAAGTGGGCTAGTCTCATTGAACTGCACAGTGAAGAACTAGCGGCACTAGATTGTATAGATGCAGGTAAGCCTATCACTGAATGTTTAAATACTGATTTACCCGCAACCATTGAAACCTTTTATTGGTATGCCGAAGCGATTGACAAGCTGTTTGGCAAAATTGCACCGACAAGTCATCAAGAATTGGGGCTGATAGTGCACGAGCCTATTGGCGTGGTTGGGGCGGTGTTACCGTGGAATTTTCCTGCTCAAATGTTTGCATGGAAAGTGGCTCCCGCGCTTGCTGTAGGAAACTCGGTGATTGTGAAGCCTGCCGAATTAACCTCATTAAGTGCCTATCGTATGGTGGAACTGGCCTATGAGGCAGGTGTCCCTCAAGGTGCATTAAGTTTAGTTTGTGGATTAGGTGAAAAAGTCGGGGAAGCCCTTGGTCGCCATCATGATGTTGATATGGTGTCATTCACCGGTTCAACAGATGTGGGACGCTTATTTTTAAAATATTCCGCCGAAAGTAACTTAAAGGAAATTGTGCTCGAATGTGGCGGTAAAAGTCCTCAAGTAGTGTTTGAAGATGCAAACATTGACGCGGCAATTCCACATATTATGGCAGCTGCCTTTTGGAATATGAGTGAAAATTGCAGCTGCGGTTCTCGTTTAATTGTGCATGAAAGTATCAAAAAAACACTATTAGACAAGCTTGCTGTAGCGGTTAAAGAATGGAAAGTGGGTGACCCAAGGCAAGCGGATGTTTCAATTGGGCCAATGGTCGAACAGGCTCATTTTGAGAAAGTAAAATCCTTTTTAGATACCACGGTAAAAGAGGGAGGAAAATTAATTGCGGGTGGGAAAATCCATCATGAATTAGGTGCTGGGTGGTACATCGAGCCGACAATTTTTGATGAGGTCACACCTGACATGTCGCTATTTAAGCATGAAGTTTTTGGCCCTATCTTAGCCGTTACATCCTTTAAAACAGATGATGAAGCGGTCGCTTTGGCCAATGACACTCAATATGGTTTAGCGGCTTCATTTTATAGTCAAAATATTCACCGAGCCATGCAAATTGCACAGCGCATTAACGCAGGCACTGTTTCAGTCAATGGCTTTAGTGAAGGTAATATCACAACACCGTTTGGTGGCTTTCGTCAATCAGGTTTTGGCGGTAAAGATAACGGCTTAGAGGCATTTGAACAATATACTCAAACCAAGGTTATCTGGTTTATCCATCAGTAAAAACGTTGACCTGAGTGCCCAAGTGGACTCAGGTTTTTTTACCCTGCAAATACAAATAAACAATTACAATAACGAAGGAGTACAAAATGGAAGCCATCGTTAATACAATCGTTGGTTACATCTGGGGTAATGCATTAGTGGTATTATCGCTAGGTGTTGGGCTCTATTTTACATTAGCGACTCGCGGTGTACAGTTTCGCTACCTTATTAAAATGGTGTGTTTGTTAAAGGAAAATAAAGCGTCAAAAGAAGGCATTTCCTCCTTCCAAGCATTCTGTTTAGCGTTGTCAGGACGTGTGGGGGTGGGGAATATCGCGGGGGTGGCGACAGCCATTGCCGCAGGTGGCCCCGGTGCGATTTTTTGGATGGTTGTCATGGGGTTATTAGGCGGAGCAAGTGCATTTATCGAATCCACACTCGCTCAAATATACAAACAGCGCTCTGATGACCAATACCGTGGAGGCTCCCCTTACTATATCGAGAAAGGGTTAAAATTGAAGCCATTTGCCATTATGGTGGCTGCCGTTATTTGCCTATCTTATGGTGTACTGGTTCCGGGTATTCAAGCCAATACCATAGCGGATTCCTTCCAATCCTCATTCAACTTACCCCCAATTGCGACAGGCGGCATTGTGACAGTGCTGATGGCATGGCTAATTTTTGGTGGTATAAAACGTATTGCGAGTGCAGCAGATAAGATTGTACCAATTATGGCTTTGGCTTATATCGTCATGATGGTGATCATCTTGGGTAGCCATTACGAACAAGTGCCGGCTATGTTCAGTTTAATTTTCCGCAGTGCGATGGGAATGGACGCTGTATTCGGTGGTATTATTGGTACGGCTGTTTCATGGGGGGTGCGTCGTGCGGTTTTTTCCAATGTGGCCGGTGCGGGTGAAGCCACATTTAGCTCTGCAGCCGCTGAGGTAAGCCATCCTGTAAAACAAGGGCTGATCCAAGCATTTTCGATTTATATTGATACTGTCGTTGTGTGTACAGCATCGGGTCTGATGATCCTTGTCACGAATATGTATAACGTTTTTCCCGATGGTTCGGCAACGGCCTTAGTTGAATATGTCCCAGGGGTTGCAGCAGGAACCGCATGGACTCAGATGGCGGTATCAACCGTCTTTACTTCCGCAGGATCAGGATTCGTCTCAATCGCTGTATTTTTATTCGCATTCACAACATTGATGGCTTATTACTATATCGCAGAAACCACAATTGTTTATCTTGATAGAAAATTGCGTTACCCCATTCTCAAATTGATACTGAAATTTGTATTTTTGATTATTGTTTTTATAGGAAGCGTGCAATCAGTCAGTTTAATGTGGAGTCTTGGTGATATCGGGTTCGGTAGCATGAGCTACCTCAATCTTATCGCCATTGTCTTCCTATCAAAACCTGCATTACGGGCACTGCGTGACTTTGAGCGGCAGGAAAAACTCGGTGTTGACCCAGTGTTTGACCCAAAAGTAGCAGGAGTAGAAAATGCAGAACTCTGGGAAGATATTAGCCGTGAATACCATGCACAAGGAGTAGGTATAGAACCGAAAGAGAAACAAAACAAAGGGATGGAATATCAAGAAAGAGAGGGTAAGAACTAGAAGAAAAATGGCGGTGAGGGAGGGATTCGAACCCTCGATACGTTGCCGTATACACACTTTCCAGGCGTGCTCCTTCAGCCTCTCGGACACCTCACCGTTTTTCTAAATCTGTTGTGGAGTAGGGAATAAAAACCTGCTCTGCAACGGGGCGCTACTATAGGGAAAATAGCGTCTTACGTCAACTCCCTATTTCTCCTTTTTCCGACTTTTGTTGCTGTTTAGCTAAATAAAAAACAATTTGATTATTATCTAATCTTAAATGTGACCGACTAAGGTAAATAATACTTTTGATGTTAATTTAAAACGGCAAGTCGTGGAGGTAAAAACCGTTAGCTAGTTAACAAAATTCTGATTGAGTAGCGTGTATAGGCTTGATTAACTTGAAAAGAAATGCCATTCGGCACACTCTGTTAGAAACCAAAGAGGAGTTGCCATGAATATTTTATTTTACCATCCATTTTTTGATTCAAAACAGTGGATTGACGGTATGAAAGCGCGATTACCACAGGTGAATATTCGCCAATGGGAAAAAGGGGATAACCAAAGTGCGGATTATGCCATGGTTTGGTTACCGCCTTATGAATGCCTTGCTGGCCGAAGTGATTTAAAAGGTATTTTCGCGTTAGGTGCAGGTGTGGATGCTATTTTAAAGCAAGAACAAGACAAACCTGGCACCTTACCAGCAGGCGTTCCTGTCATGCGTTTGGAAGACACGGGTATGGCGATCCAAATGGAAGAGTACGCTTGCGCGAAAGTGTTAAGCTATTTTCGTCGCATGGATGAATACCGGCAGTTGCAATCACAGCGCCAATGGAAGCAGTTACCAGCTTATCAACACGAAGATTTTGTTATCGGCGTGATGGGGGCTGGTGCATTAGGGCAAGCCGTTGCAAAGCGCTTAGTTAGCTTTGGTTTTCATGTAAGAACATGGAGCCGCTCTGAAAAGCAACTTGATAACGTGAAAAGTTATTTTGGTAATGACCAATTAGCCAGTTTTCTTTCTGGTACCCGTGTGGTTATTAACCTTCTGCCAAGTACACCAGAAACGGTGGGAATTTTAAACCAGCAGCTGTTTAGCCAGCTACAGCAAGGGGCATATGTCATTAACCTTGCACGTGGAGCCCATTTGGTTGAACAAGATTTGCTTGTAGCGCTTGAATCAGGGCAAGTTGCAGGTGCTGCACTGGATGTTTTTGCGAGTGAGCCGTTATCGCAAATGCACCCGTTCTGGACACATCCACGTATCGCTATCACTCCCCATGTTGCGGCCTTTACAAAACCGAAAGAAGCCATGGATATGATTGTCAGTAATATTGAACGCATTGAAGCAGGCCAAGCCCCTGTTGGTGTGGTTGATATGCAACGCGGTTATTAGCCACTTCTTTGTTGCGAGTGGTCTTTGTGATCACTCGCAATCATCACCCCTAATATCTTTCCTATTTTTTCGATATACTGAAAGTAACTGCTTCGGTCACGAGGTGTGACTACTGAATCTGTAAAATAGGATAATATATGAACGAATTTTCAATCGTCTGCCGTATTTTGGGGACACTATTTCAACGTAGTCCCTCTGATAGCCTCGTAAAGCCGCTTATTGATATGATTGCTCAAGATAAATTAAAAGCATCATGGCCATTGGAACAAGATGAGTTGTGGTCACGCATGGCGAAAGATCTCGATATCAATGCGGTTAATGCGGATTACCAAGCTCTGTTTGCAGGTGGATCCCCAGCAGTTTCAATGTTAGCGAATGATTACGATTCTGAAATTACAGAAGCAGAGGTTCGCGAATTTTTAACTGTGAGAGGAATGTCTTTGACGAATGCGCCAGCCGATGCCTTTGGTGCTTTACTACTCGCAGCTTCTTGGTTGGAAGACCAAGCGGCGGAAGATGAAACCGCCGCTCAAGAAGAACTATTTGATAGCTATATTCTTAGCTGGTATGGCAGCTTTTTAGGGAAGGTTGAGGCCCATGCCACAACCCCATTTTACCGTACTTTAGCCCAAATTACCCGTGATGCAGTTATCGCACTGCGTGATGAACTTGATTCAGATACGGAATAATTATGACACTGTCACTTTTGATTATGGGTATTACTCTACTTTAGTCGTCAGTGTTGATTAATAATTTTGATTGAGTTTGAACGAATAAGAAAGGCAACAGATTTTCCTGTTGCCTTTAATGCTTTTATCAATCGAAATTATTTATGGTTAAAATCAATCGACTAATGGAATGACCAGTTTGCCCGGTTTGATTTCCAGCCCTTTAGCGAGTTTCTTCGCGGTTGCTTCAGCAGCACCATTATCTGGATTCAACACATAAACAGGCTGAGTTTCAAAGAAAGTTTCAAGTGAACTGTTTAAGTAAGGAATAACAGCTGACATAGCGGTATCCATATTTTCTGGCGTCACTTTGTAATTGCTAATATTCAATTCTTTTAAGTAAATTGAACCTGTTTTGGCATCAAAGTAAGGACGCGCAGTGAGTGTCAGGTTAATTTGTGCTTCCGCTTTACCAATCAGCGAGTCTAATTTAACGGTTGCATCCCCCGTTAACGCGACTTTTCCTGGTTCACTGCGGCCAATTTCTGATTTTAAATTCGCGAGCTGAATATCCGCATCAGCAAAACCCGTAATGCCGACTTTATGGTCATATTTTACTTTATTAGCAAGGTAATTATTAATTTGTGACTCACTAATACTAAACTCAGATAATTGGCTACAGCCCGATAACAGAGTGAGAAAGCCCACCATAGCAGCGATTAAAAACTTCTTCATAAAGACTCCTTTTACAGTAACACCGCTAGTTTAGCGCATTACTGCCCACTCAACATGACTGTTTCAATTTTTTTACGGTTAAATTGCTTATGAAGAGCCCATAAAGTGATAAAACCGATGATCCCTAATAAGAACCAAGGTAATTGTGGCATATTCCATTGGTGGCCAATATCGTACATCCAGCCGCCACCGGTATAACCGACAGCTCCGCCTAAAGCAAGGCCTAAGCGGCTAAAACCCATATAGCTGCCTCGGGCTCTAGGGTCAGCAAGTGACGCGCTTAATGTTTCTCTAGCAGGGTCAGCGGTTATTGTGCCGAGATAAAAGAGGCAAATAAGAGCAAATAACGTATTGAGAGAGGTTGTCATGCCAATTGGAAACATGCTGAGACTCATTAAAAATAGCCCGGCCATGAGCCGGTGTTCAAGGCGAAAATGTTTTTCGCTCCAACGAGCAATAGGGTAAAGCAATGTTAATGATATCGCGGCTTCAATCGCATACATCCATTTGACGGCAGTTGGTGTCCCCGCTAACTCGTTGACAACAATCGGAAACATAAGCATCACTTGAACTGACAACATAAAATAGCCCGCTAAAGTGACAACGTAAGTTACAAAACGTTTGTCTTTTAGTACGCGCCCCATACCTTCTTTGATAGGGGTTCTGACGGTTGAGATCCGATAAGCGGGTAATAACCAAGCATTGCAGATGGCCGCAATGATAAAAACCGCAGCGCCAACCCAGCAGACATAATGGAAGTCATATTGCAATAACCAACTACCAATCAACGCGCCAATAACGGCTCCAGCACTGTCTTGCATTAAGAGTAAAGAATAAAAACGGCCGCGTTCATACGGGCGGGTCAATTTAATCACTAATGCGGTTCGTGGAGGGTCAAATAAGGTGCCCCCCAGTGCTGAGAGGACGCAAGATAACCATAATACCCAAGGGTCATGGGCCACGGCCATCACCGCAAAACCACTGGCGCGTAATAACATCCCAATGACAATCATGGGTTTTGCGCCAAATCGGTCAGCAATAGCACCGCCAAAAATCCCCAAGCCCTGTTGAACAAACTGACGAATTCCTAAGGCAAAACCCACCACCACGGCAGCCCAACCCAGCTGATCAACAAACCGAATAGAAATAAGTGGAAAAACGACAAAAAAGCCGAGGACAACCAACATGTTGTCAAATAGGAGAAAATACTTACCAAGGCTTCTTGCCCGTGACACCTGCGCCATGAGACACCATTAGAAAAATAGCAAAGAGGGAATGTTTTTAAAATTACGTATCAATAATATCAGTATATTGCGGGGTAATAGATGATATATTTTTATCGATAAATATTCGT
>NZ_JAMPNU010000010.1:0-40119 GCF_028479505.1 Providencia sp. PROV205
CATACTTCACTTTGTGACGGTGTTGACAGCGTTCGGCTACTTGGGTCACATAGTTATGTATGCTGCACAACGAAGAAATCTAGTGATGTATTGGTATTTTAATTTACGTAATATGTTTTTCGTCAACGCATTGTAAGCTACACTTTAGCGTTCTAAGTTATTGGCTTGGAAAGAGAGAAAATATCTGGCTTTTTATTAATTAAGGGTTAACGATGTTTGGTTATCGTTCAAATGTACCGAAAGTGCGCCTTGTCACTGATAGAATGGTTATTCGTTTGACTTATGAACGTGATAACTATCGACTAGCTGATTATTACAGCCTGAACAAAGACTTTTTAATTCCATGGGAACCCATCAGGGACAAATCTCATTATCAGCCAGCAGGTTGGCAGAATCGGTTACAAGTCATGAATGAAATGCATCGAGAAGGGAGCGCTTTCCATTTCGTACTATTAGATAAAGAAGAAAACGAAGTGATGGGAGTAGCGAATTTTAGTAATGTATTGCGCGGCTCATTTTATGCATGTTATCTAGGTTATTCACTAGGTGAAAAATGGCAAGGTCAAGGCCTAATGTATGAGGCACTAACCCAAACTATCCGTTACATGCAGCAACACCAAAAAATACATCGAATTATGGCAAATTATATGCCTCATAATATGCGTAGTGGTAATTTATTGACCAAGCTTGGCTTTGAACGGGAAGGCTATGCAAAGCAATACTTACAAATCAACGGTGAGTGGCGTGACCATGTATTGACGGCGCTGACAGATAACACTTGGGCACTGAATAAAGCCTAAATTCCTAATTTACTTTTCAATCGTAGTCAGTTGCAGTGCACACTGTTAAACTGATGCGATTGTATTCTTTTAGTCTATCAATCATGAATTTATTAAAATCATTGGCGGCAGTAAGCTCCATGACCATGATGTCTCGTGTGCTTGGGTTTATTCGTGACGCTATTATCGCCCGAGTGTTCGGTGCAGGAGCCGCGGCTGACGCCTTTTTTGTCGCCTTTAAATTACCGAATCTTTTACGTCGAATTTTTGCTGAAGGTGCCTTTTCACAAGCCTTTGTCCCGATATTAGCGGAATATAAAAACCAGCAGGGAGAGGAAGCCACCCGTACATTTGTCGCTTATATTGCAGGGATGCTAACCCTCGCTTTAGCGATTGTGACCATCCTTGGTATGATTGCAGCCCCTTGGATCATTTATGTCACCGCACCTGGCTTTACCGATGACGCTGATAAGTTTGCGCTGACGACGGATCTTCTACGGGTTACATTTCCTTATATTTTTCTGATTTCACTGGCCTCTCTCGCAGGCGCAATCCTGAATACTTGGAACCGTTTTTCGGTCCCTGCATTTGCGCCAACGTTACTCAATGTCAGCATGATCATTTTTGCTGCTTTCGCCGCGCCTTACTTTAACCCACCCATTATGTCATTGGCGTGGGCTGTGTTGGTTGGCGGTGTTTTGCAACTTGTCTACCAGCTACCCCATCTTAAAAAAGTGGGCATGTTAGTGTTACCCCGCCTGTCATTTCGTGATAGCGGGGTTTGGCGTGTAATGAAAATGATGGGGCCGGCAATTATCGGGGTTTCAGTTGCGCAAATTTCTTTAATTATCAACACAATATTTGCTTCTTTTTTACAATCTGGTTCAGTGTCATGGATGTATTACGCTGATAGGCTAATGGAATTGCCATCAGGGGTGCTTGGTGTGGCTCTTGGCACTATTTTATTACCATCATTAGCGAAAAGTTTCACGAGCGGCAATCAAAATGAATATCGCCAATTAATGGACTGGGGATTGCGTCTTTGTTTATTACTTGCTCTACCCTGTGCGTTAGGGTTGGCAATACTCGCAGAAGCATTAACGGTATCGCTATTCCAATACGGTAATTTTACAGCGCATGACTCATTAATGACTCAATATGCCTTAATTGCCTACTGTGTAGGGTTAACAGGCATGATTTTGGTGAAAATTTTGGCACCAGGCTTTTACTCGCGCCAAAATATTCGCACGCCAGTGAAGATTGCGATTGTCACTTTAATTTTAACCCAATTGATGAACTTAGCCTTTATTGGTCCTTTACAACATGCAGGTTTAGCCTTATCTATTGGGTTAGCGGCGTGTTTTAATGCGGGAGTTCTCTATTGGCAACTGCGCAAGCAAGATATTTTTCAGCCTTTAGCTGGCTGGAAAGGGTTTATATTTAAATTATTGATAGCGTTAATTGTAATGGGCGCTGTGCTGTTTGGTGTTTTACACTTTATGCCTTCTTGGCAAGACGGTAATATGCTGATGCGTATGCTACGTTTAATAGGCGTCGTGATTATTGGTGCAGGAAGTTATTTCGTAGCTTTATATGTACTCGGGTTCCGCCCTCGTGATTTTATGAAACGTAGTGTTGCCTAATTAATAAGCCGTCAATAACCTTTAAAGCCCAATTTTAATGAGAAGAGCTCATAAAATTGGGCTTTTTTTATCTCTGTAATCTGCGTCGTTAAGGAAAAAATAACCATAGATCTGTTCCCTTCAATTTCTAGTGAGTTCTTAAATTAATTCCAATAGTAACTGAATTATTAATTTCAAAATTATTTTATGAAATTTCAATTAATTGTTTTCATTGATAAAAATAATAGCCCACTCTATTTATGGGGTACATTGACTGGGTTGTTGTTACAACAATCAAGTGATAGGGAGATATTCAATTCATTGAATATTATTTGTTGACCGATGTCAACGGAATGATTATGTTATGTATCTCGGGGGTCAATGAAAAAACATCCGAACAAGCATATTCAGGCTGCTATTGAATATGCGATAGAAAATGGCTGGCTCTGGGTTAGTGCAGGGAACTCATCACATACTTTTTGTAAGTTACGCTGTGGTAACGCAGTAGATGAACACAAAACACATATGATGAGTGTCTGGTCAACGCCGAAAGTCATGGAAGTGCATGCTAAACAGATTATACGTAAAGTTAATCACTGCATTGCTCTTTTCAGGTAATCAAAGCGGCTTAGGCCGCTTATTCATACTATATGGGATAATTATGGCACTATTTACTTTCACATTAACACTATCTGGTGTGACTGCAGATACTGAAGGTTTAGTTGATACCTTATTTGCTGCAGGCTGTGACGATGCATTGGTGTGTTTCTATGGTAAATCGGTTTATTTAGAATTTGATAGGGAAGCGGAGTCTTTAGATCTTGCCATTGAAACAGCGATCACAGACATCGAAAGTACATCGATGAATATAAAAGTGGAATCTATTGATTCAACTTTAGTTGGGTTAAGTGATATTGCCGAATTGACAGGACTAACTCGTCAGGCAGTGGCTTTATTGAAAGATGGGGCTCGAGGTAAAGGCCATTTTCCAGCACCCGTACAACGCTTGAATGGCGCATCCCCGTTATGGGACTGGGCGAGCGTTGCTCATTGGTTACAACAGAATAACAGGTTGGTGCATAGCCCTGAACTTTATGAACAAGCAAAAACACTTTGCAAATGGAACTTAGTGCTTCGCAATTGTGCAAATGAACATGTTGAGGAATTGCAAAAATTAACATCAAAGTTAGTAAAGCAACGCAAACAAAAACGGCTCACCGAAGTGAACCGCTAATAGGCTATTTATTGATTTGAATTACATTCTTTCAACGGTTTCAATGCCCAGTGTATCTAGGCCCGTTTTTAATGTTTTTTGAGTTAATGCCGCTAATTTCAAGCGGCTTTGGCGCTGGGCTTCGTCATCAGCTGACAAGATAGGGCAGTGCTCATAGAAACCAGAGAATAAACCGGCTAACTCATACAAATAAGCACACATCACATGAGGTGTACCATCACGTGCAACAGTGAGAATGGTTTCTTCAAACTGTAATAAACGTGTTGCAAGCGCAATTTCACGCGGGTCTTGTAATGAAATAGGCAGAGTTAGGTCTGTGTGGGTTAAATTAGCTTTCTTGAAAATAGAGGCCACACGGGTATACGCATATTGCATATACGGTGCGGTATTTCCTTCGAAAGCTAACATGTTGTCCCAATCGAAAATATAATCAGTCGTTCTATTTTTGGATAAGTCAGCGTACTTAACTGCCCCAATACCAACCACATTCGCAACGTTAAGCAATTCATCTTCAGACATATCCGGGTTTTTCTCACGGATCAATGTTTGAGCGCGTTCAACCGCTTCATCAAGCAAGTCTGATAAACGGACGGTACCACCTGTACGAGTCTTAAACGGTTTGCCATCTTTCCCTAACATCATCCCGAACATATGGTGCTCAAGCGCCATCGATTCAGGGATGTAACCTGCTTTACGGACGATGGTCCATGCTTGCATCAAATGTTGATGTTGGCGTGAGTCAATATAGTAAAGAGAACGGTCAGCGTGCAGGGTTTCGTAACGGTATTTAGCACAGGCGATATCGGTTGTTGTATATAAGAAGCCACCATCTTTTTTCTGGACGATCACGCCCATTGGTTCGCCTTCTTTATTTTTGAATTCATCAAGGAAAACAACCGTTGCGCCTTCACTCTCAACGGCTAAACCTTTGGCTTTTAAGTCAGCAACAATGCCTGGAAGCATGCTGTTATATAAGCTTTCACCCATCACGTCATCTTCGGTCAATGTGACATTTAAGCGGCGATAGGTTTCTTGGTTCTGCTGCATAGTGATATCGACTAATTTGCGCCACATTTGGCGGCAATATTCATCACCGGATTGCAATTTTACAACGTAGCCACGAGCACGTACTGCGAACTCTTCATCTTCGTCGTAGTGTTTTTTAGCTTCGCGATAAAACTCTTCGAGGTCAGCAAGCGCCATATCGGTGGCATCTTCATTTTGCACTTTTTCAAGATAAGCAATTAACATACCAAATTGCGTACCCCAATCACCGACGTGGTTGGCACGAATGACTTTATGACCAATAAATTCTTGGGTACGTACAGCTGCATCACCAATGATGGTTGAACGCAAGTGACCCACGTGCATTTGTTTTGCGACATTAGGCGCTGAATAGTCAATGACAATCGTTTCAGGCTTGACTGGTGCGACGCCTAGGCGTTGTGATGCTAATGCCTCTTCAACGTGTTTTTCAACCCACGTTGGTTCAAGGAAAATATTAATAAAGCCAGGGCCGGCAATTTCAACTTTGCTGGCAATCCCTTCCAAATCTAAGTGATTAACAAGCTGTTCAGCCAGTTGTCGCGGAGCTATCCCCATCTTTTTAGCCGCGCCCATCACTCCATTCGCTTGATAATCACCAAACTGAGCTTTAGCGGACTGACGCACAAGTGCATCACTGCCTTCTGGAGCACCCGCTGCTAACATCGCAGCACTAATTTTATCTGAAAGAATCGCCTGAATATTCACCGAATTACCTTAAATTACGAACCATAGTTACCGCATTGTGCCATCACATGCGTATAACTAAAAGGTTGAAGAGAAAAATCGGCAGGTTTTATACCACATTTTGGGGCTCTCATGCTACAGTCTGCGCCATTGTTTAGCAGATAAGTTTTTGTAAAGAGAGGGCTTTAGATGCCACAATTTAGCAAAATTTCGCAATTACAAGATTTATGGGATGACCTACCTGTGTTTATGGGTAAATTACAACAGTTGGCGCAGGAATTGAACTTATCATTGTCATCTTTTCCGATAGATCATATTTCGGTGCGTTGCCATCATATGGCAACTGCAGAACGTTGGCATCAAGGGTTAATGGGATGCGCTGAGCTTTTATCTGACAATGTTATCAATGGCAGGCCAATTCGTTTATATGAGTTAAAAGAGCCATTAAACGTCGCGGGTCAAGATGTATTTATTATTGAATTGCCTTTCCCAAAAGACAAAATTTACCCGAAAGAAAGTTGGGAACATATCGAAATGGTGATTGATGTTGAGCCGAGTCAGCTAGAAACCGCAGCATTCCAGTTATTACCTGATCCTTTACCCCAAGGGTATCGTATTAAAGTAAGCCAACCCAAAGGGCAGCAAGAAAGGTTGCCAAATCCAACATTAGCAGTGTCAAATGGTGAAATAACGGTTAAATACCATCCTTTCACGCTAAAAAAGATAATTGAAAGTGAAAAATAAGTGATGCAATTAACGTTATTGATTAATAGTACACGTTAACTTTTAGTGCTGTGATGTCTATCCGATAACATTTTCCAATAAATGGCATTATTAAGCGAATTGTTAACGTTTAACATTAAATTTTTTTCATTATTTTGGGGCATATAAAACCCGTGTTTTATTGCTCTATTTCGGAGGTCGTAATGGCAAAACTGGAAATCTGTTGTTTCGGAATTGAATGTGCCCAAGTGGCTCAAGAATATGGTGCAGATCGTATCGAACTATGCTCTGGTGCTGCAGACGGTGGCCTGACCCCCAGTTATGGTTACCTGAAATTAGCCAAAGAGAAACTGCATATTCCAGTTCATCCTATTATTCGTCCTCGTGGTGGCGATTTTTGCTATAACATCAGCGAATTTGACGTGATCCGTGAAGATTTAATTATGATTAAGGAAATGGGGTTTTCAGGTGCCGTTATCGGTATATTGGATAGTGAAGGGCGCATTGATATCAACAGGATGCATACGTTGATGGAAATTGCACAAGGGATGAATATTACCTTCCACCGCGCATTTGATATGTGTATTAACCCATTATTAGCTTTAGAACAATTAAACGAGCTCGGTGTTGCGCGTATTTTAACTTCTGGGCAGCAACAAAGTGCGGAGTTGGGTTTACCGCTTTTGAAAGAACTCCATGAAAAAAGCCAGCAAATTAATGGCCCACAGATTATGGCAGGTGCGGGAGTACGTTTAGCTAACCTAAGTAAATTTATGGAAATCGGTTTATCTGAGGTACACAGTTCCGCAGGGAGAACGGTGCCATCAACCATGAGTTACCGTAAAGTAGGGGTAACAATGGCCTCTAATAGCGAAACGGATGAATTCACCCATTACTGTGTTGATGGCCCTACGGTAGAAGCGATGAAGGACTTTATTTCTATTACAGAAAAAGTTTCCGTTTAATTGCCGCTAGCCACAATAGGCAGCTTGACGCTAGAAATTTTAAATAGATTGTTATTCTCTAAGGAAAATCAACTAGTTGGTTTTCCTTGTTATTTTTCAGCTAACCCATGGTTAGTTACAATTAAAATACCAAATAAAGAAACTTATAATATTGTTTATTTATCATTAATAGCTCAATTATTGCTTGTGTTGATACACGTCAATTAACCCTTGTTTTTATAAGGCTACTATCTAATTACTATAAGAATACTAAGTAATTCAATTTATAATAATTAATGAGGTAGCAATGTAATGATCAATAAAATCAGGGAAAAAGCGCTGAGTCGGAGACAGTTTATTCAAGCCTCTGCCTCTGTCGCCACGACAACAGCTATTGCCAGCTCCATCTCTCTACCTTTTTCCGCTCAAGCAACACCCACTATCACAATCCAACCCGACGAAGTCAGCGAAAAAATCAAATACAGTGCATGCTTAGTCAATTGTGGTAGCCGCTGCCCACTCAAAGTGCATGTAAAAGATGACGTTATTACTCGCATATCGAATGAAACCATGTATGACGACACCCAATTTGGTTTACATCAAATACGCCCCTGTTTGAGAGGGCGCTCTGTTCGTTGGAAAACCTATAACCCAGACCGCTTGAAATACCCATTATTGCGTACAGGTAAACGGGGGGAAGGAAAGTTTAAACGGATCAGCTGGGACGAAGCGACGACGATTGTGGCACAAAAACTGCGCTCAACCATTGATACTTATGGTAATGAAGCGATTTACTACCAGTATGGCTCAGGGTCTACCGGTGCTAATTTACAAGGGCGTAATGCCTGCAAGCGTCTATTAAACCAACTAGGTGGGTTTCTTGATCAACATGGAACTTACTCAACTGCACAAATAAACGGTGTTATTCCGTATGTCTATGGCAAGTTAGATGATTCATTACTGTCTGAAATAGCGAATAGCGATTTAGTCGTGATGTTCGGCCATAACATTGCGGAAACGCGTATGTCCGGTGGTGGTCAGTTCTATGAAACCTTAAAAGCATTAGAAAAAAGCCAAGCCAAAGTGATTATTATTGACCCGCGTCGTACTGATAGCGTGACAACGCTAGGCGCTGAATGGATCCCAATCTATCCGGGCACTGACGGTGCGCTTGTGGCAGCGATTATCCATACATTAATTAAAGAACAATTAACGGATGAGGCTTTTTTAGCGAAATATTGTGTGGGCTGGGATAGCCAGACACTTCCTGAGTCTGCACCACAAAATGGCTCATATAAGGATTATATTTTAGGGCTCGGTGATGATGGTGTTGAAAAAACACCTCAGTGGGCTAGCCAAATTACAGGTGTTTCGCCAACCCGTATTGTTCAGTTGGCTCGTGAGCTGGGTAATGCAAAAGCAGCGTGGATTTCTCAAGGCTGGGGATTACAAAGAACCGCATCGGGAGAGCAAGCGGCCCGGGCAGTGATGATGTTACCGATTGTCACGGGGCATATTGGACGCCCTGGGACGAATGCGGGAGGATGGGGAGGTAACGTGGCGTATTCTGTGCCTGGTTTTGCTATTCCAAACCCAGTTAAAACCAAAATCCCGTGTTTTATGTGGACCGATGCGATTGCGCGCGGAACCGAAATGACCGCAACAAATTCAACATTGCTCGGTAAAGAGCGTCTTGAAACCAACGTGAAATTTTTATGGCACTATGCGAGTAATGTCACGGGTAATCAACATTCTGATTTGAACAAAACCCATAAAATTCTAACAGATGAATCCCTATGTGAATTTATTTTAGTTTGGGATACGCATATGACACCATCGACTAAATATGCGGATTTGATTCTACCCGATGTGACCAGTGTTGAATCGAATGATTTAATTAATAATTCGTATGCAAGCGGTGCTTACCATTATGCTATTCGTCTACAAAATGCGATTACGCCATTATGGGAGTGTCGCCAATCTTATGATGTTTTAACGGATATTGCTGAAAAGCTGGGTATTAAAGACCAATTTACCGAAGGTCGTACTCATGAGCAGTGGATAGAACATTGCTATAACCTAATGCGAGAAAAAAATCCCCATTTGCCAACATTTGAAGAAACGAATGACATGGGAATTGTTGATAGGAAATTGGCAAACAGTGCAGATTATATTGCATTAAAACCATTCAGAGACTCACCTGAAACTGCGCCATTACCAACCCCATCGGGTAAAATTGAAATTTATTCAGAAAGGCTCGCTAAGATAGCGAAAGAGTGGGAATACCCTACTGACCAGCGAATTCCTGCTGTGCCTGAATATTGTGTGAATACGGAAGGTGTTGAAAACAAAAAAACTAAGCAAAAATATCCGCTGCAAATGACGGGCTATCACGATAAAGGCCATGCGCATTCATCGTATTTTAATATTGCTGTGTTACGTGAAGCCGTGCCTCATCAATATTGGATTAACCCAATTGATGCATCAACTCGTGGTATTCAAGATGGTGATATGACTGAAATTTTCAATGACCGCGGACGTATGCATATTAAAGCGAAAGTGACTGAGCGCGTATTACCGGGGGTGATTGCGGTTCCGCAAGGTGCTTGGCGGGAAGTCAATGAGGAAGGGGTCGATATCGGTGGTTGTATCAATACACTAACCACACAACAGCCTTCAGCTCTCGTTAAAGGGAATCCACAACATACTAACTTAGTTGACGTGAAACGTGCATAAGGAGCGACAAATGAAACAGTATGGTTTTTATTTCGACTCAACAAAATGCACAGGATGTAAAACGTGTCAGGTGAGTTGTAAAGATGAGAAAGACCTTGATTTAGGGCCTAAATTTCGTCGGGTGTATGAGTTTGGTGGTGGTAGTTGGCAGCAGCAAGAGGGGATATGGCAGCAGAATGTTTATAACTACTATCTATCAATTTCCTGTAATCATTGTTCTAACCCAACATGTGTTGAAGGTTGCCCAACAGGGGCGATGCATAAACGTGAGCAAGATGGGTTAGTCGTGGTAGATCAAACCATTTGTGTTGGATGCCGTTACTGCGAGTTACGTTGTCCATACGGTGCACCGCAGTATGACGAAAAGAAAAAATTGATGAGTAAATGCGATGGATGCTATGAACGTGTCGAAAAAGGGATGAAACCGGTTTGTGTTGACTCCTGTCCACAACGTGCATTGGATTTTGACGATATCAATATTCTACGTGAACGTCATGGCAATATTAGTGGGGTCGCCCCCATGCCAAATCCGTCTCTTACTAATCCTAATATTGTGATTAAACCGCATAAAGATGCCAAACCTTGTGGTGAAAAGAGCGGTAAATTACAAAATCCAGCAGAGGTATAATATGCACGAACTTCCACTCGTTTTTTTCACTGTATTGGGGCAGTCAGCGGCAGGTTTATATTTGTTGGCGTATGCAAGCCGAAGACTGGGTATGTTGAGTGAAAACCAATTACGTCATGCCAATATAGCTGCATTCGTCATTATGATCATTGCACTAGTGATTGGTGGTTTGCACGTTGGGCAGCCACTGCGCTTCTTCAATATGCTTTTAGGCGTCGGCCGTTCACCAATGAGTAATGAAGCCTTACTCAGTGGTATTTTTGTCGCTTTTGGGGCTGCAACTTTATTATTTACCTTGTTTATTAAAAATAAGGTGCTGAGTGAACTGTGTAACGTTGCCACGGTTATTTTTGGTTTGGCATTCGTATGGTCAATTCCTCAGGTTTATAATATTGCCACAGTAGCGAACTGGTTTACTGTTTTCACGACATTACAAATGTGGATGACACTGCTAGTTGCTGGTGGCGCATTAGCGATTTTATTCGGGGCTCAGCGGTTGGGGGCGATGGCATTTTTGATTGGCTCAATTATGATTTTTGCCACTCGTGCAGCTTATGTGTCATTCTTAGGCGAGACAGGGCCTGAAATTAGTGCCGAACAAGCGGGTTTTTGGAGCTTCCAGTTAGTCGTCTTAGCGGTGATGCTGTTTGTTTATCCTGCTCTGTTATATCGCGGAAGAAATTCATTCGCACTATTAGGCCTATGTGCGCTAGCGGTTATTTTAGCCGAGTTATCTGGCCGAATTGCCTTCTATAATTTATGGCAAATAACAATGTAATCGCTTGTTAATTACTATGATAATAAATGCCTATGACTTGATTGCCATAGGCATTTTATCTTTATGGCTTACGAGCAACTAAAATTGCACGTAGTGGTGCGGGGTAACCTTCGATAGTTTTGGTTTTATCATTTGGGTCTAAAAATTCAGCCAGTGAATCTGTTTTCATCCACTGTGTGCGGCGTTGCTCTTCCAAAGAGGTTACTTCTTGGTCAACAATTCGCACATCAACAAAGCCGCATTTTTCCAACCAAACTTTGAGCATTTTAGCGGAAGGAATAAAATAGACATTACGCATTTGGGCGTAACGGTCACCGGGGATCAAACACTGAAATTCATCCCCCTCAATAACCAGGCTTTCTAATACCAATTCGCCTTCACTCACTAATTGGTTCTTAAGTTGCCATAAATGGTCGAGCGGTGAACGGCGGTGGTAAAGTACACCCATTGAAAATACGGTATCAAATGCCTTCAATTCGGGCAGTTGTTCGATACCTAAAGGCAATAAGTGGGCACGTTGGTCATCACCTAATAGCTTTCTGACGGCTTCAAATTGGCATAAAAATAGTTCAGTTGGGTCGATACCAACAACAAATTTGGCATCTTGCCCTAACATACGCCACATATGGTAGCCACTGCCACAACCAACATCTAAGACATAGCGGTCTTTGAGTGATGAAATATGGGGTAGTACGCGATCCCATTTCCAGTCTGAGCGCCATTCAGTATCAATATTCACGCCATAGAGAGAAAAAGGGCCTTTACGCCATGGCATTAATTGTTCAAGAATATTATTCAGACGTCGCGTTTCGCCCGCAGTGAGTTCGGGTTCGCGCGTTGCTGTCACGCTATTGCGTAAATCCAAATGGGTAGGAACCATAACGGGTAGGTTATCTAGCATTTTCTCCCATGAGGAAAATCCACCGTGTAACCCTTGTTTTTTCCATTCTGAAAGTTGTGCCGGAAGCGTTTCAAGCCAATGACTTAGAGGGCCAACCGCAATTTGTTGGTAAAAACGACCAAAATCAATCATGCCTAGGCCTCTTTAACCGCTAACAGTGAACCAAAATTAAAGCACTGGAACCAAACTTCACAGTGAGTAAAACCGACATTTTTTAAACGAGCTTTATGTGCTTCAACAGAGTCTGTGAGCATCACGTTTTCTAACATACTGCGTTTTTGGCTAATTTCTAATTCACTATAGCCATTTGCCCGTTTGAAGTCGTGATGCATATTGAACAATAATTCACCGATTTCGTTGTCTTCGAAATTGAATTTCTCAGAAAGCACTAAAATACCGCCGGGTTGTAGCCCTTGATAAATTTTACTGAGTAATAATTGGCGATCTTCCGGGTTGAGAAACTGTAAGGTGAAATTGAGCACAACCATGGAAGCATTTTCAATATTTACATCGCGAATATCGCCTTCGATAACGTCAACCGGTGTGTCGGCACGATACGCATCAATATGGCGGCGGCAACGTTCAACCATTGCAGGGGAGTTATCAACAGCAATAATTTTGCTTTTTTCTACTGTAATATTACGCCTTATCGATAAGGTTGCTGCACCTAAAGAGCAGCCTAAATCGTAAACATGGCTGTTGGGTTTGACAAAACGACCCGCTAGCATGCCAATCATCGTAATAATATTAGAGTACCCTGGCACGGAGCGTTGGATCATATCAGGGAATACTTCAGCAACTTTTTCATCGAATTGCCAGTCACCAAGGTTAGCGATAGGCGCAGAGAAAAGGCGGTCTTTTGAGGTTGGATCCGAATTTGACATAAGTTCTGTATTAAGCAAAAACAAAAGTAGTGGAGGATTGTATCAGAAAGGCAGTCTACTGAAAATCAATCCATAAGCAATGAAATAATGAGCGGCACATTAATAACTCGTGCCGTTACAGAGAATAAAAACTAAAGATTAAATGAAACGATTTGCAGCCAAGGTAGGTAATAAGTATTGGCGATAACCATTAGTGCCATAGCAAGGTAAGTGGCTACCATACCTGAACGGCGATATGAATAATCGTGATTTTTCAAGCCGTAAGAGTGCAGTAATCGGCCTGCAATTAAGATCAGACCACAAATATGAATCATCCACACTTGCGCGCCATTCATTTCCATTAAAAGCAGTAAAATCAATGAGATGGGAATGTACTCGATGGCATTACCATGAACACGGATAGCGGTTTGCAACTCATAAAAACCGCCATCACCATAGGCTATACGGTATTGATTACGCAACTTCACAACATTTAAAGATAATCTAAGCAGCAGTAAGGCACCCAGTACAGCATACAAAGAGCTGACCATTTTTTACTCCACCATAAAACGAATCAAACTATGAAAACACCTAAAAATATAAGTTATAGTAATGGGTATTGACAATATTTTGTGAATTGTAAATCCTAAAAAGCCGTTAGACAAATGAAATCACAACTTTTTTGAGTCAGTCTTACACTCTATTTAATCAAACCTTCTTTTTTTAAGCGAGTTAAAATAGTCACCGCTGTGCTTGAGCAGCGAGGTAAATCGTTAATGCTAAACCAATCCAATTCAGCAATCTCAGCGGCGGGTTGTGGCTCCCCTGTATAGTCCGCAAAGTAACAACGAATACGGACTTGCGTTCCATCTGATTTTCCATCAGCAGGGCCAATAAACTCACCATAAAACCGGATAGAAGCGGCATCTAGCTCAAGTTTTAATTCTTCGGCAATCTCACGGCAGAGTGCTTGTTCGTCAGTCTCACCTTGCTCACGTTTTCCACCGGGTATATAAAATAAACTTTTATTATGGGAACGCACCATCGCAATTTTGTGGTCTGATAAGGCGATCAACCCAAGCTTATCAATGATTTTAACACTCATAATAGGGACCCCCTGTTATTTAACGATGATAAGAGAATTATTGCTGTAAGTGAGTCATTAAGTAAACTGATAAAATTACTTAATGACTTAAATTATATTGTTTAAAAATTATTTTTTCTCAACGATTTTTACCAATTCATAACGAATACTTGGGGCATCAGCCGGTGGGTTTGGTACATCGAATTGCTTCACTTGTATAGTATAAGAGAAGCCTGGTTGATATTCGAAGCCTTGAATTGAGCTATAAAAAAGTTGCCAGTCATCACTTGGGTTTTCTTTCACTTTCATACATTTCATTGGGGCAACGCCCATACAATCAGCAAGTGAAGAATCAATATAAAAAGTTTTTGTATTATCAGTCTCTGCGGGTTTCATGTTCTGGCATCCAGCAAGTAGTACGAACATGGAAGTGGCAAGTATAATTTTTTTCATGGGTAGTCCTTAAACTGCAGATGGTGATTAATTTCAGCGCTATATCTATATATTTTGATTATAGCAAACTGAAAAAGGTAACGATTCTGAAATAGAAAGATTAATGATTAAAGCGATATTTATTAACCAATAATTGAATAGGAATACGTTAAGTGGTGATTTTTCACTCAAAAAGGTGTCGAACTGATGAAATAAACCTTTGCTGCAATATGTACATGGTGCGGATAGTCCCTTAAAATCGATAGGATCATCGTGATAGACGTCTATCTCGCTATTCAATTTTATTGTTGTTGATTAGAAAAACAATAATTGATGAAAATATGATTAAAAACAAAATGGTTTACGCGTTATGTAGAATACGTAACTATTTGTCTAACAGAATTTCCTGTATAATGTCTGCCTTTTTGACATTCTGAATTTTCAGCCCGTGTTTCGCAGATAAATAGGGTTCAGCAAAATGCCAAAATCCCGCAGCAAGCAAAAGCACAACAGCTGAGTAAAAGGATATTGTATGCGTACTAATTATTGTGGGCAGTTAAACATCGCTCACGAAGGCCAAAAAGTCACTCTTAGTGGATGGGTAAACCGCCGTCGCGATTTAGGTGGTTTGATTTTTATCGATATGCGTGACCGTGAAGGGATCGTGCAAGTTTTCTTCGACCCCGATCGTAAAGACATATTTGAAAAAGCGTCAGAACTGCGTAATGAGTTCTGTATCCAAATCACAGGGACAGTACGCGCACGTCCAGATAGCCAAAAAAATAAAGATATGGCAACGGGCGAAATTGAAGTTTTTGCTGAAGAACTGAATGTTTTCAATAAGTCAGAGCCACTACCATTAGATAGCAACCAAACGAATACAGAAGAGCGTCGTTTAAAATATCGCTATTTAGATTTGCGCCGTCCAGAGATGTCTGAGCGTCTGCGCACGCGTGCCAAAATTACCAGCTTTGTTCGTAACTTTATGGATAACGAAGGGTTTTTGGACGTTGAAACGCCAATGCTAACCAAAGCAACACCAGAAGGTGCTCGTGACTATTTAGTGCCAAGTCGTGTTCATAAAGGTAAATTTTACGCATTACCTCAATCACCGCAACTGTTTAAACAGTTGCTGATGATGTCAGGCTTTGATCGTTATTATCAAATCGTAAAATGCTTCCGCGATGAAGATTTACGTGCAGACCGCCAGCCTGAATTTACCCAAATCGATGTTGAAACCTCTTTCATGACCGCAGAGCAAGTGCGTGAAATTATGGAACGTATGATCCGTAATTTATGGTTAGAGGTAAAAGGGGTTGATTTAGGCAACTTCCCTATCATGACCTTTGCGGAAGCTATGCGTCGTTATGGTTCAGATAAACCAGACTTACGTAACCCAATGGAGCTGGTGGATGTGGCGGATATCGTAAAAGATGTTGAATTTGCGGTGTTCTCAGGCCCAGCAAACGACCCGAAAGGCCGTGTTGCAGCTCTGAAGGTCCCTGGTGGCGCAGCTATGACGCGTAAACAAATCGACGAATATGGTCAATTTGTTGGTATTTATGGTGCGAAAGGCTTGGCTTGGATGAAAGTCAACGAGCGAGCTAAAGGCCTTGAAGGCATTCAAAGCCCAGTTGCAAAATTCTTGAGTGAAGATGTGATTAACCAGTTATTAGACCGTACTGGTGCTGTTGATGGCGATATCTTGTTATTCGGCGCGGGCGCAAAAAATGTGGTGACCGATTCAATGGGTGCGTTACGTTTGAAAGTCGGTCGTGACTTTGAATTAACCGATTTAAATAGCTGGCAACCACTGTGGGTGATTGATTTCCCAATGTTTGAAGATAATGGTGAAGGCGGGTTAACTGCGATGCACCATCCATTTACTTCACCTAAAGATTTCTCACCTGAAGAACTGGCGAGTAAACCTGAAGAAGCCGTTGCTAATGCGTATGATATGGTCATCAATGGTTACGAAGTTGGTGGTGGTTCAGTACGTATTCACCGCAATGAAATGCAACAAACAGTATTTAGCATTTTAGGTATTAATGAAGAAGACCAACGTGAAAAATTTGGCTTCTTATTGGATGCATTGAAATATGGTACACCGCCACACGCAGGTTTAGCATTTGGTCTTGACCGTTTAGTCATGTTGTTAACAGGCACTGATAATATTCGTGATGTTATTGCTTTCCCGAAAACAACAGCAGCTGCGTGCCTAATGACGAATGCACCGAGCCATGCGAATCCTGATTCATTAACGGAACTCGCTATCGCGGTGGTTGCGAAAGACGAAGAGTAAGTTCAATGAAAAAATATAAGCGCCCGGAATCAGTATTAGTCATTATTGTGGCTCAAAGTAGTGGGCGGGTGCTTATGTTACGACGTAAAGACGACCCAAACTTCTGGCAATCAGTGACTGGAAGTTTGGAGCCTGATGAAAAGCCGTACGAAACGGCGTGTCGTGAAATTAAAGAAGAGACAGGTTTTGAGGTTGAACAAAACCAGCTACAAGATTTGTCGCACAGTATCATCTTTGAAATTTTCCCGCATTTCAGGCATCGTTATGCACCCGATGTTACGCATTGTAAAGAACATTGGTTTAAAATGGTGCAAAGTGAAGAAAAAATGCCATTACTGACGGAACACAGTGAATTTCGTTGGCTAGCCCCCGATGAAGCAGCGAGCTTAACGAAATCCTGGAGCAACAGTCAGGCTATTTTAGAATTTGCTGTTTAATTATTTATTGACGTTTTTTGGAGATATTTCATGGCAGGTCATAGTAAATGGGCCAACACCAAACACCGTAAAGCGGCACAAGATGCTAAACGCGGTAAAATTTTCACTAAAATTATCCGTGAATTAGTGACTGCAGCTCGTTTAGGTGGTGGTGATCCCGCAACTAACCCGCGTTTACGTGCGGCTATAGATAAAGCATTATCTAACAACATGACTCGTGACACTTTAAACCGTGCTATCGCACGTGGTGTTGGTAATGATGATAATGATAATATGGAAACCATCATTTATGAAGGTTATGGCCCAGGTGGAACGGCTGTTATGGTTGAATGCTTAAGTGATAACCGTAACCGTACTGTTTCTGAAGTGCGTCATGCATTTACTAAAACGGGTGGTAACTTGGGTACAGACGGTTCCGTTTCTTACTTATTTACTAAACGCGGCGTGATCACTTATGCACCTGGCGTTGATGAAGATGCCATAATGGATGCGGCATTAGAAGCAGGCGCTGATGATGTTGAAACTTATGATGATGGTGCAATCGATGTTTACACAACGCCAGAAACGTTTGGTGAAGTGAAAGATGCACTAGATGCTGCAGGTTTCACCAGTGAAGCCGCAGAAGTATCGATGATCCCATCGACTAAAGCGGAGTTAGATGCAGAAACGGCTCCTAAATTATTACGTCTTATTGATATGTTAGAAGATTCAGACGACGTACAGGAAGTTTACCACAATGGTGATATTTCTGACGAAGTCGCTGCCACACTGTAAGTCGTGAGGCACTAAGTGGCCATTTAGTCATTTAGCATAATCCGCGTAGAGAAAGCCGGCTGGCGCAGCCTGCTTTCTCTAACGCCTTCTATTCTTTCCTTTCCTTTATCCGCTATACTTTCTTTGAATCGACGAGCTAACTAAAACAGTTTAATTAATATAACGAGGAATAAATAAACGTATATGGCGATTATTTTAGGTATTGACCCCGGTTCTCGTGTTACGGGATACGGTGTTATTCGCCAGCAAGGCCGGCAATTGCTGTATTTAGGCAGTGGATGTATTCGTACCCAAGTTGATGATTTACCAAGTCGTCTGCAACGAATTTATGCGGGTGTCTCGGAAATTATCACCCAATATCAACCTGATGTATTATCCATTGAACAAGTTTTTATGGCGAAGAATGCGGATTCAGCATTAAAACTTGGTCAAGCCCGAGGGGTTGCAATTGTTGCTGCTGCAAACATGAATATACCCGTATTCGAATATGCGGCTCGCCAAGTGAAACAGACGGTTGTAGGCACAGGAGCTGCAGAAAAAAGCCAAGTACAACATATGGTTAAATCTATTCTGAAGTTGTCGGCGAGCCCACAATCTGATGCGGCAGATGCTTTGGCAATTGCGATTACACATTGCCATTTCAATCAAAACCTTTTAAAAGTTGGCGACCCACGGTTAGTTTTAACTCGCGGCCGTTTAAGATAGCGAGTTTATCTTAAACAGAATTACTTATTAATAAATAGCGCGTAGCTGGATATGCATCCAGCATTTTTTGTGGTATAAACAACGGTATTAATGATAATAAACCAACCTGTTCAGGGTTTAGATAGTATGTTCAGGGTTTAGATAGCAATAGAGGGCTTCAATGTGATAGGTCGTTTACGTGGTATTGTTTTAGAAAAGCAACCTCCAATCGTATTATTAGAGCTACAAGGTGTCGGTTATGAAGTCCATATGCCGATGACTTGTTTCTATGAATTACCCGAAATTGGTCAAGAAGCGATTGTTTTTACTCATTTTGTTGTTCGTGAAGATGCCCAATTATTATATGGCTTTAACGACAAGCAAGAAAGGGCGCTATTTAAAGAACTGATCAAAGTTAATGGGGTTGGTCCAAAATTAGCTCTAGCAATTTTATCAGGGATGTCTGCTCAACAATTTGTTTCTGCGATTGAACAAGAAGCTATCGCATCACTGGTCAAATTACCTGGTATTGGTAAGAAAACGGCAGAACGTTTAGTGGTCGAAATGAAAGACCGCTTCAAAGGCCTAAATGGCGATTTATTTAATCAAAATAGTGACATTAACCTACCAAGTGTGAACAGCAAAGTACCAAGCATGGCTGATATTGAGGCAGAAGCAGCTGCTGCATTGATTGCTTTAGGGTACAAACCACAAGAAGCAAGCCGTATGGTGAGTAAAGTCGCAAAACCGGATAGCGACTCTGAAACATTGATCCGTGATGCCCTTCGTGCCGCACTTTGATTGAGAGACGTTGAATATGATTGAAGCTGATCGCCTAATAACGGCTGAAGTATTACAGTCAGATGAAGAAGCTATTGACCGTGCGATCAGGCCAAAGCTATTGAATGAATACATTGGTCAGCCCCAGGTTAAAGACCAAATGGAAATATTTATTCAGGCGGCAAAAATGCGGGGCGATGCGCTTGACCATTTGCTAATCTTTGGTCCTCCAGGGTTAGGTAAAACAACTCTGGCTGGGATTGTTGCAAATGAACTAGGCGTTAATCTGCGTACAACTTCAGGGCCCGTATTAGAAAAAGCAGGCGATTTAGCGGCCATGTTAACTAATTTAGAACCTCATGATGTCCTATTCATTGATGAAATCCATCGATTATCTCCAGTTGTTGAGGAAATACTTTATCCCGCAATGGAAGATTACCAGCTAGATATCATGATAGGTGAAGGGCCTGCTGCGCGTTCTATTAAAATTGATCTCCCTCCTTTCACATTAATTGGTGCAACGACTCGGGCTGGGTCACTCACATCACCATTACGTGATAGGTTCGGTATTGTGCAACGCCTAGAATTTTATCAAGTTAATGATCTACAACATATTGTCAAACGTAGCGCCCAATACATGGGGCTAGACATCACCGAAGAAGGGGCTCTACAAGTTGCTATGCGCTCGAGGGGAACTCCACGTATTACCAACCGTTTGTTGCGTCGCGTGCGGGACTTTGCTCAAGTAAAAGGCGATGGTTCAATTGATGGGCTAATAGCTAACCAAGCATTAGACATGTTAAATGTTGATGCTGCAGGCTTTGATTATTTAGATAGAAAGCTTCTGGTGGCTATTATTGATAAATTTATGGGCGGCCCAGTTGGTGTTGATAACCTTGCAGCAGCCATTGGGGAAGAGCGTGAAACCATAGAAGATGTTTTAGAACCTTATCTTATCCAGCAAGGCTTTATTCAGCGCACCCCTAGAGGCCGAATGGCGACGGTTCATGCATATAACCACTTTGGTTTAACCCCTAAAGAAATTTAATTATATTAAATAAATAAAAATGGCCCCAACATTGAAAGCAATGTTAGGGCCATTTGCATCAAAAATTGTATGTAACAACTGAAATTATGTAGCTCATAGCTTAAATTAATTTTTCGCTTTTATTACTAAACTAAATACGAACAGAATAGCGGATACCAACACCACAGACGGCCCTGCAGGGGTATCGTAGAAAGCAGAAAGTGTTAGCCCACCAGTCACAGCAATCATACCAATTAAGACAGCGATAGAAGCCATTTGCTCAGGCGTTCGAGCAAAACGCCGAGCCGTTGCCGCGGGTATAATTAATAAAGACGTAATAATTAACGCCCCGACAAATTTCATTGCAATACCAATTGTTAGTGCGGTAACTAGCATTAGTAATAAACGCAGTCTTTGAATATTAATGCCATCAACAAAAGCAAGTTCAGGGCTAACCGTTATGGACAAAAGTGCCCGCCAACGATAAAAAAGCAACCCGCAAACGACAATAACGCCAATAAAAATCGTTATAATATCCTCATAGCTGACTGAGAGTAAGTCACCAAATAAATAAGCCATTAGGTCAACACGGACATTAGCCATTAAGCTAACAACAACTAGACCTAAAGAGAGTGAACTGTGCGCCATAATACCCAGTAGAGTATCAACAGCAAGTTGTGGCCGCTTTTCTAGCCAAACTAAAATTAAGGCCAATAACAAAGTGACAGCAATAACAGCATAGAATGGGTTGATGTTTAATAGAAGCCCAAATGCGACGCCTAGCAATGAAGCATGGGCTAGTGTATCGCCAAAATAGGACATACGGCGCCACACAACAAAAGAGCCTAGAGGACCTGCCGCAATGGCAAGTAGCATACCAGCTATCCAGCCGGGTAATAGTAACTCAATCATGTTTGCAGTCCTTGCTGTGTTGGTGGCCAACAATAATATTGCCTTCTAAATCGTGTTGATGATTATGTTGATGGCGGTATACACCGAGTTGTTGAGCACCGCGATAACCAAACATTGCCACAAACTCAGGGTGGTTTGAAACAACGTCTGGCGCGCCAGAACAGCAAATATGGCCGTTAATGCAAAGTACTTTATCTGTTTTTGCCATTACGAGATGTAAGTCATGGGAGACCATTAATACGGCGCAGTTAAGCTCAGTTCTTAACTGATTAATTAAGTCATATAGAGCAACTTGACCTGTGATATCAACGCCTTGAGCGGGCTCGTCAAGCACTAGCAAGTCAGGTTTATTGAGTAGGGCGCGAGCCAGTAAAACACGCTGAGTCTCACCGCCTGATAACTTTTGCATTGGTTGTTCGAGTAAATGCGTTGCCTTGACCCTCTCGAGGGCGGGTAACAAATGCTCTTCACGAACACCAAGCTTTAATAACATAAACCGTTTAACCGTAAGAGGAAGCGTCGTATCTAAGTGAAGTTTTTGTGGAACATAACCAATAGCGAGAGAAGAAGGACGCGTAATGGTACCTGATGTAGGGGCAAGTAACCCGAGTACAACACGTACAATTGTTGATTTTCCAGCGCCATTCGGGCCTAAAAGGGTCACGATATCACCTTTATTCAGTTCAAAGGTAACATCGTTGAGAACCTGTTTTTCGCCAAATGAAACAGAAATCTTATTTAAAGTTAGTAGTGGTTGCATGTGAAAAACATCTTGCAGAATTCATGTTGTGTTATATTATAACATTTCAAAGTTAAAATCACGGAAAAAGACTGCTATGATACATAAATCGAAAAACATTGCCTGTAAATTTCTTTTTGGGGCAGTGGCAAGCTCGGTATTAAGTGCAACAATGGTATCAACCGCGAATGCTGATGTTGTGACTTCAATTCGTCCACTGGCCTTTATTGCAGCTGGTATTGCTGATGGTGTCACTGAGACACAAGTTTTATTACCAGATGGCGCTTCGCCTCATGATTATGCACTTAAACCTTCTGATTTGAAAAAAATTAAACAGGCTGATTTATTTGTATGGGTTGGGCCTGATATGGAAATGTTTTTACAGAAGCCAATCAATACATTACCACAGAATAAACGCCTAGCATTAGCTGAACAGAAAAATATTAAGCCGCTACTTATGGCAGAGTCCCATGAAGATGAACATGACCATGAACATGGAGATGAGGCTAATCATGACAAGGATCACGAACATCATCATCATGGTGAGTATAATATGCACATCTGGTTATCACCAGAGATCGCAAATTTTGCTGCGCAAGACATTTATGAACGTTTAGTAGAGCTTTATCCTGAACAAAAAGATAAGCTAGACGTAAACCTTCGTAAATTCAAAGAAAATATGACGCAAAATGATCAGAATATTGCTAATATTTTGCAGCCAGCTAGAAACAAGGGTTATTTCGTTTTTCACGACGCTTATGGCTACTTTGAAAAACACTATCAACTCGCTCCTTTAGGGCATTTTACGATAAACCCAGAAATACAGCCAGGCGCGCAAAAATTACATCAAATACGAACACAATTGGTTGAGCATAAAGCGCAATGTGTTTTTGCTGAGCCACAATTCAGGCCTGCTGTGATTGAAAGCGTAGCACGTAATACGGGGGTGAAAATGGGAACTCTCGACCCACTAGGAATTGGGCTGGCTATAGAGCCGGATAGCTACATGAAGTTTTTGACTCAACTATCAGAGCAATACGCCAGCTGCCTGGATTAAAAATAGAAGGAATTGTTTAAGTGCAGCAAATGGCCAAGAGTCTGGTTCAGGTATACGGTAGCCTGTCTAGAACACACAAAATTGTATTAAGTGCGCTCACTGTAGCGACTATGGCCGTCGCAATTTGGCGGCCAGTTCATATACCAACAACGACTGAAAATGACGGAACACCAGATACCATCATTCCGCTCTCATTATTACCTGCAAGTGATGCTACCGACGATATAATTCAAGATAGTAGTGAACAGCTACCTGATGAAGGCCTCGCTGATACTGACGCTGAAGCTGCAGAAACTGGTGGGGCAGCAGCACCTCTCGTTCATGAATATGTTGTTGCAAGTGGTGATAATTTAACGACTATTTTAACTCAATTCGGTATTGAAGCGGGTGATGTTGCAACACTATCCAATCAACATAAATCGCTGAGAAACCTGAAAATAGGCCAATCTTTAAATTGGTCGTTAACTGATCAAGGCGAATTAGAATCATTGACATGGGAAGTTTCTCGCCGTGAGACCCGTGTATTTACCCGCGTTGGAACGACAAACAAATTTGAAGAAGCCAAACAAATTCGTGAAGGTGAGTGGACTAACAGTGTATTAAAAGGCACGGTTGACGGTTCATTTGCACAAAGTACAAATAAAGCTGGCTTAACACGCAATGAAGGCCGTGAGGTGATCAAAGCCTTGCAATGGCAAGTTGACTTCAAAAAATTGAAGAAAGGCGATAAATTCAGTGTGTTAATGAGTAGAGAAATGCTGAATGGCCGTAGTGAACAGAGCCAACTCATTGGTGTTCGTCTACAAACAAATGGAAAAAGCTATTACGCTTTTCGTGCTGAAGATGGGCGATATTATGATAGCGAAGGGAATGGCTTAGAACGCGGTTTCTTACGTTTTCCAACTGCTAAACAATTTAGAGTTTCTTCACAATTCAACCCTCGACGAGTTAACCCAGTTACTGGGCGTGTAGCACCGCATAAAGGTGTGGACTTCGCAATGCCAGTTGGCACACCAGTGCTTGCTGTTGGTGATGGTGAAGTCATTGTTTCAAAATACAGCGGTGCTGCAGGTAACTTTATTGCGATCCGTCATGGGCGTCAATATACCACGCGTTACATGCACTTACGCCAGCTATTAGTTAAGCCAGGTCAAAAAGTTAAGCGCGGTGATCGAATTGCGCTATCGGGCAATACTGGGCGTTCGACTGGGCCTCATCTACATTTTGAAATGTGGGTTAATCAACAAGCGGTAAACCCACTCACTGCGAAATTACCTAGTTCTGGTGGCTTGACAGGGAAAGAGCGTAAGGAATACTTAGCGCTAGTTAAAGAAACTAAACCACAACTTAAACTACAATAACTTAAGTTTCTATTTTTATCGCTGGCAGGTACTTGTATCTGCCAGTTTTCTTTGTAATGCTCCCGTAAACTATTATTATAAGCTATAGAAAGATAGCTATTATTCACTTGAGTACAGCATGAATAAAGATCAAGACACTGATAGTAAAAAAGGCTATGTGCCAACGTTTCACCGCTCTTACCTTTTACCTAAATATTGGGGAGTGTGGCTAGGGGCCGGTGTTTTAGCCGGATTGGCTTTCATTCCGGTTAAAATACGTGATCCTTTACTGGCTAAAATAGGAAAATGGGTTGGACGACTAGCAAAGAGTGGTCGCCGTCGCGCTAAAATTAACTTACTTTACTGTTTTCCTGAATTGACAGAACATCAACGAGAAGAGTTAGTTGATCGCATGTTTGAAACCGCACCACAATCTTTTGTCATGTTGGCTGAGCTATGTCTGCGTGGTGCGAGTAAAACGCTAGCTAGAACGCATTGGCATAATCAAGAAATTATAGAGCGTTTAAAGCAGCAGCAAAGTAATGTTATTTTTATGGTACCTCATGGGTGGGGCGTTGATGTCCCTGCGATGTTATTAGCAGCCAAAGGCCAGCAAATGGCTGCCATGTTTCATCACCAAAAGAACCCCGTTGCAGATTATTTATGGAATAAAGCAAGATACCATTTTGGGGGGCGCTTACACTCAAGAGAGGCGGGTATTAAGCCTTTTATTGCTTCTGTTAGGCAAGGTTATTGGGGCTTTTATTTACCTGACCAAGATCATGGTGAAGAGCATAGTGAATTTGTCGATTTTTTTGGCACATATAAGGCAACATTACCTGCAATTGGTCGGCTAATGAAGGTATGTAAAGCGAAAGTTGTGCCACTGTTTCCTGTTTATGACCATAAAACGCATCAATTGCATATTTATATTCGTGAACCGATGGATGATATTGATGGAAAGGATGATAAGTATATAGCACGAAGAATGAATGAGGAGCTGGAGTACCTGGTTGCTCCGAATTTAGAACAGTACACATGGATATTAAAGCTATTGAAAACGCGAAAAGAGGGTGAAATAGAACCTTATCAGCGAAAAGACCTCTATCGTTAGTGTACAGATATACAGAATAAATTTTAAGCCATTACTTTTTAGTAATGGTTTTTTTTTATTTAAAAGTGAGTATTTATAGAAATATACGCTTGATGATTGGTAATTTTAAAAAACTGTACACGATTATTAATAACGAAAATTTAGGATAGTACATTAATGATTTATGGATGTTTCATTCATTTTTTGAGCTGTATCTAATTTTTGTAAAGTCTTGATAAAAAGAAGAAGAGCAAGGCTTAATTTAACTTATTGATTTGTATGCTTATTATAAATATTGCATTGTATATTTATAGCTTACATGACAGATAGTTAAGTGCAATATAAGGAAGATATGCTTAATGAACACGATAAAAGAGCAAAAAAGCTTATGTATTCGTTCGATTGATAAGAGTTAATCTAAGGTATGCTAAAAAGTTTTGGACGGTAACATTTAATCCTAAGCTCAGAAGTCAATTTTATACATGGGTAAGGAAATGAGAACAATTAGATATTTTTTTTAGAAAAAATGGTAGTAGCCATTCAAAGCATTAATTGTAGAATGAACGAGGGTTAAGATTATTACTTGCCGAAGATCAGATAAGCTAGAACTGATAAATATCATACAGTATCGTTTTAAGTAATTATTATTCTAATCATATTATTATTAGCTGTAATTAGCCTGTGTTGCATCAATCATAAAATTAAATCTTAGTATAAATACGAGGTGACTTTATTTCAATGTTTGTATTGTGATATTCCTCTTTATTTATCTAATGCAAAGCCAACTATCCAGTAGATAATATTATAAAACCATCATTAAATGACTAACCAATTATAGTTATTATTTGTGTACTTCACCATGATTATAATTGAGTACTGTTTTTTTTATTCTAAAATTATTTTTTGTTTAATCTTTATAAGATTGTTAATTTTTTATTTAATAAAATAATTTATTTTTATTTGGTATTAAAAATGCTATAGGTGTTTTTTTTGTTTACATTCTTACTTTGTTATTTTTTTTAATTTAAAATTGAAATTATTTATAGGTTATTTCTATTCATGATGTAGTCAGTGTGAAAATTATATTTTACATATAAAACGGAACTTCATATTAAAAATTATTCCTTACATACAAAAAAAAGAACTTAAATAATTTTAAACATATGAGTAAATACTAAGCGTTATGTATAATCACTTATTAACGACTATAAAATATATTGCTATATTTTAATTATATAATAAAAATAACTCCCAGATTAATACTTGGAGACTCTATGGAAAAAACTCGAACAACGTTAGATCAATGGATAACTCTACAGGCAGTGGTTGACTGCGGTGGTTTTGCTCAAGCAGCTGAAATTTTGCATAGGACACAATCATCAATTAGTTACACCATTAGTAAATTAGAGCAAACATTGGAAATTGAAATATTTTCTTTAGAAAAACGTCGTGCAGTATTAACTAGACAAGGAGAGCAGCTATTAGCGCTATCGAGAGAGGTAACAAATAAAGCAATTTCATTAGAAAAGGTTGCTAAATCATTAAATTATGAAGGAAATAATAAAATTAATATTGTTATTGATTCACTATATCAAAGTGATGAAATACTGAAAAAAATTGGGGATTTAAGTCGGTCTAGAAAGGATTATGATATTGATTTAAAACGTTTATTATTAAAAAAAACAGATATTTTTGGGGTTAAAAATTATGATTTATTAATTACTCACCATTACGTTGAGTCGTTAAACCCTATATTCCTTGAGCAAGTTGAGGCGGTGTTTGTAACCAATCCAAATCATAAACTTCAACATTGTCAGGCTGATAATATATTGAAATCAATGGAAAAAACAACATTGATTGCTTTGGAGTCTACAGAGATAGATGGTATGAAAAGCATCCAAACTATTCATGTTCCTAATGTGGATTTAGCAATTCAATTAACAGAGAATTCGATTGGGTATTTATGGTTACCAAAGAATTTAGTCCAGAAGGAATTGAATAATAATTCATTAAAAGAGCTGAAAACAGCAAATAAAAAATCATTCTATAATTTCTACATGTATATGAATAAAAATTCAATGGATAATGAAATTTTAAGATACTACCTTATTGATAATGAAAAAATTAAATAAATAAGTCAATTAATGAATAATTAAAATAAAACATAAATATTTTAGATGTCATTTTAAAAAATTCAATGTATCCATTAGTTAACTTAACTAAAGGTAAATGGTATATTTCTTTCGTACACCCAATATGAGTAATTTATTTATTCATATAGTAGCAATTAATAATTAAAGATTTTTATTATAGGAACTATTATGAGTATTCTAAAAAAATCCCTAGCAGTAATAGGGGTTGCTTTAGCTGTAACATCTGCACCAACTGTTTTTGCTTCAGGTACAATTAATTTTACCGGGGAAATAACTGACATTGCTTGTACAGTTGATAGTAACTCAAAAAATTTAAATGTTGACCTTGGAAAGGTATCAGCTAAAAGTTTAGCTGCACAGGGTGAAGTTGCAGGATTGAAAGACTTCACGATTAAGCTTGTTGATTGTCCAGCAAACTCGAAAGTAACCGTACGCTTTGGTGGTACACGTGATACTGCAGACCGCGATATTCTTGCAATTAACCAAGGTGCAGGTGTTGCAAATAATGTCGGTATTGCTTTATTTGAAAAAGACGCAACAACACAAATCAAATTATTTGATGATTCAAAACAAATTGAATTCGATGGTGCAACAGTAGACTTAGATTACGTAGCTCGTTATAAAGCAACAGGCGTAGCAACTGCTGGTCCTGCTAATAGTAGTGCAGTATATAGCATTCAATATCATTAATTAGTTGGAGGGTGACAATGGTTGCCCTCTTTCTCACATCAATATCATGGCTGTTTTATGAAAAAAATATTTTTTTCAATCTGTATATGTTTATTTTCTATTTCTAACATCTCTCAAGCGTCAGGTATTAGTGTAGGTGGAACGCGTTTTGTCTATGAAGAAAACAAACGTGAAATTGATATCCCGATTTTTAATAGTGATAAAGAAAAACCATTTTTAATCCAAAGTTGGGTTTCTCCATTTAATGGTGAGGGTAAAGCACCATTTATTGCGACGCCACCATTATTCCGAATTGAACCAGATACAAATGGTTCAGCGAGGATCTCATACATAGGTGAACCTATAAATTCAAATGAAGAAAAAATCTATTTGCTTAATATTAAATCAATACCACCTAAAGATAATAGTATTGAAAATGAGCTACAGATAATTATAAACTCACAATTTAAACTGTTTTTAAGGTCGAAAGATATTGAACCTTTTGATTTTGAAAAGGTTAATTTAATTGAGAAATCAGATGGAGTTATGATTGATAACCAAACACCATATCATTTATCAATCAAAAATATCCTTATCAATGGCAAGGTCATTGATGGTGCTAGCTTAATATACCCATTTAAAAATGATTATATTCTTAAGAAAAAAACAAATAATAGTGATTCAATAGTTGTTCAGTTTATTAATGACTATGGCGCTATCATAGAGAAAAAACCCAAGTAAGAGTATCTAAGATGTCAGTTCTCTATACCAAAAATAGACTTATGTATTCTAAAGTTTTTACTACGATCAGCTTAATATTGTATGCCAATAATACAATTGCTGAAGATATATTTGATATCAATGCTATTAATACTGGAATTGAAAGTCAAGTTGCTGATGTGAATAGCTTGGGCTACTTATCATCCGCAGGTGGGCAATTACCAGGTGATTATTTTGTCGATATTTATATTAATGATCAACTTGTGGATAATAAGAATATTACATTTTTATTTGATGATAAAACTAAAAAACTACTCCCTAAAATAACAAAAAATATGCTACTAGAGTGGGGGGTAAAAAACTCAGCAAGTGAAAAATTCTCATCAATTGAAGGTGATGAATATTTGAACGATATTGCTCAAGTTATTCCTAGTGCTAATTATCAATACAAATTCGAAATCCAACAACTACAAGTAAGCATTCCTCAAATTGGATTAGAAAATACTAGCCGAGGCTACGTTGAGCCAAAAGAATGGGACGATGGAATTAATGCAGCATTTGTTAATTATACTGCAAGATTTAATAAACATTGGTACCAAAATAGAGACAACAGAGATAATACATTCATAGGTTTAAGAAGTGGCATTAATATAAATGCTTGGCGTTTACGTAGCTATAACACATATAGTAATACAACAAATGAAACAAACTGGAATAATTTACAAACCTATATAGAACGAGATATTAGAAGCTTAAAAAGCCGATTAACGATTGGTGAAACATCCTCTGATAATGGTGTGATGGAAAGCAACCCTTATCGTGGGATAAGGTTAGCCTCCGATGAAAGTATGTTACCTCAAAGTGAAAGAGGTTTTGCACCGACAGTCACAGGAATTGCGCAATCAAATGCGATTGTTACTATCAGGCAAAATGGTAATGTGATTTATCAAACAACTGTACCACCTGGTGAGTTCTCAATTAATGATTTATATCCAACTTCATACAGTGGTGATCTTGAGGTCTCCATTGAAGAAGCTAATGGAACAATCAGATCTTTTATTCAGCCGTTTTCAGCGGTACCAATGATGCAAAGAGCTGGTGCATTAAAATATAGCGTGGATATTGGTAAATATAATGTTGATAGTGCACGGCGTAAACCAAATTTTGCGCAAGCATCAGCAATTTATGGGTTACCATATAACTTATCCGCTTATGGAGGTTTTTTAGTTTCCCAAGACTATCAAGCTTACACAATAGGTACTGGAGTAAATTTAGGTAATATTGGTGCGATATCGACAGATATTACGCAAGCATCAACACAATTGATTGATAAAAAGAAGGCAGAAGGGCAATCGTACCGAATTCAGTATTCAAAATATATTCCAGACACAGGCACTTCTTTTTCTTTGGCATCATATCGCTATTCAACAAAGAATTACTATGATTTCTCTGATTCGAATAATTATTTCTATAATATCGGTCGGAAAAAACAACAGTTTCAAGCATCAGTATCTCAATCGCTTAACGGAATAGGTTATTTATCAGTGAATGGTTACCAGCAATATTACTGGGATAAAAGTGGTTCTGATAAAAATTTAACGATGAGTTTTAGTTCTAATTATAATTCGATGAATTACAGTGTTGCGTATTCTTATACAAAGCAAGATTATTCGAATACCAATGACCAAATGCTGTCATTAAATTTAAGTATTCCTTTTGATTTAGGACGGAAAAATAATTGGATCAATTATAGCTATAATACCAGTAAAAATGGCGATTCTATTAGCTCATTGAGTTTTAATGGCACGCAATTAGAAGATAATAATTTGCAGTATGACCTTACGCAAAGATATAACCATAGCCATGACGAATATAGTAGTTCCGTTAGTGCAAACTATATAGTTTCATCAGGGGAATACAGTGCAGGCTATAATTATGACCCTAAATATCATTCTGTCGATCTCGGTGCAACAGGAGCATTATTACTGCATTCTGGAGGGCTAACGACATCACGTACTATTTATGATTCTGCAGTACTCGTAAAAGCTGAAGATATTGATAATTTAAAAGTGAATAATGCGCAGTCGCTCTATACTAACTCTTCAGGCTTTGCCGTAATTCCTACGGTCACACGCTACGAACGAAATAAAATTAGTGTCGATACTGCAACATTAAGTGGTAACAATGATGTTGCTATTAATACAACAACCGTTGTTCCTACTCAAGGTGCTATTGTATTAGCTAATTTTCAAGCAAAACGCGGTGCTAGAGTATTACTAAAACTGCAGCATGCAGGCAAACCCATTGCATTTGGCACTCAAGTTTCTGTGATAGAAAATGAAGAGCAAGTGACTGGAGGTATTGTTGCAAATGATGGGGAAGTTTATTTAAGCGGTGTTCCAGAGCAAAGTACCATCATTGTAAAATGGGGTAATAGTCATAATCAACAATGTACAGTTCCACTTTCATTATCGTTAGAAAATGAAAAAATTCAGTTTATAGAACGAACTTGTGAATAGGGGTCGTCATGAATAATTTAGGATTAAAAATCGGCATTCCGTTACTTTTATATTCACAATTTGGTGTTGCAGAATTTAGGGCTGAATTTACTAACCAACTTGTTAATTCGAATAAAACACTTTATGTCTCACGCACATTGCCGGTAGGTAGTTTTATTGGTTCAGTTGATTTAGGTACTCATTCCCCTTGGGTGTGGTGGAATGTAACTGGTAATACAGAAGTTGGCATCTATTTACCAAGCGGATATGGGAATTCAAGGTATATTTCTGGTGTAGGTTATGTGAGAGAAGTTAATAGCTCAGGTGTGGGTTATGCTTTACATGGTACAGTATTAAGTCCTTGCTCTGGTTCTGCGTATGTTGATGGAGTAAATACGAAAGATGGAAATATTAGTAATAGGTTAATTTGTGGTTCTAGTGCATCATCAGCAACATATACTGTAAAGTTAAGAGCAGATTTTTATAAAGTTGGTAACAATGTTAAAAGCCAAACTTTACCAACAACTAATGCTGCAATGTTAATTTTATTCCATAATGGTTTTATTACGTCAGATTTATATGGAAGAGTCGAACCCAAAGTAAATATGGGGCCAATTAATGTTATTTCGAGTGGTTGTGAAGTTAAAAATAAGTCAATAGATGTGCCGTTCGGTAAAGTCAGCAAATCGTCGTTTACAGGTGTTGGTTCAACGAGCTCCGATAGTAAGAAAAACTTTCAAATTCAATTAGATTGTGACCCTATATCGCCTATAAAAATTACATTTATTGGAGCTCAAGATGCAAGCCAAACACCAGGGGCAATTGCACTCAATAATTTAGCCGATGAAAATACAGCGAAGGGCTATGCAATCCAAGTGAAATATAAAGGAGCACCAATTAAGCTTAATCAGTTAATGCCTATCGTTGAACAAAATAACGTAGGGCAATATAACATTCCATTGGAAGCTGCTTATATCCAAACTCAATCTACAACAACAGCAGGGAAAGCAAACGGTACGCTACAATTTAATTTGCAATATCACTAAGTTCTATTTGCTCTGCACGTAACAAGAAGTGAACTGCAGAGCTTTACTGTCTTGCATTACTTCTTATTTAGCCATCATTTTGTACTTTATCTTAATTCATCACTAACCTGAAGTAAGTTATAGTTAGTTTTTATTGATGCATAAATTGAGGAAGACTATGGCATTTGATCGTATGGATTGGCACTACGGTGGTGATTATCCTTCAGAGTTACCTACTGAGAATGGAGGCACCCATATTGGCTTTTATTTGACATGGATTATTCATAATAATTTAGTCGGAGAATTTCATGTTGAAGAATCAGAGGAAGAGCTCGCATTAGTTAAAGCTCGAAAGCTTGATGGCCGTGAATTTTTGATGACAATGTGTGATGAAAAATTTATAGATGAAGATTTAAGTGATGAAGGTAACGCTTTTACTCAGTTCTATTATGCAGCAGAAGAAAAAGGCTACTTTGAAGATTATGAACGTGTTCTTAAAGGTAATTTACCGACAACTTACCATATAGAAAACTCATGGGAAAATTACGATAAAATTGCACCTGTAATTAGCGAAGCATATATCAAATGGAAACAGGCTCAAGATTAGATAGAGCATCAATATAAAAGAAAGCCCCCACCCATTAGGTGAGGGCTAAAAGATTATTCGACTTCTAGAATACGACAAGTGTTCGTACTACCGACAGTACCCATTAAGTCACCTTGGGTGACAAGAACCACGTCGCCACTCATTAAATAGCCGTTATCACGCAAACGCGTCACTGCCTCGTTCGCAGCCGCAATGCCATCTGTGTGGGTGCTACAGAAAACGGGAGTAACACCACGATAGAGAGAACACTGATTAAGCGTTTTTTCATGGCGAGACATTGCAAAAATCGGTAAGCCAGAGCTGATCCGAGACATCATACGAGCAGTACGACCAGACTCAGTCATTGCAATGATAGCTTTAACCCCTTTAAGGTGGTTAGCCGCATACATTGTTGACATGGCAATCGCTTCTTCTGGGCTACTAAACTCTGCCTCTAAACGGTGTTTAGATACATTCAGGCCAGGCATTTTTTCTGCACCAAAACAAACTTGTGCCATTGCAGCGACAGTTTCTGCTGGGTACTGGCCTGCAGCTGTTTCAGCAGAAAGCATAACGGCATCAGTACCATCCAACACCGCATTCGCAACGTCCATAACTTCAGCTCGCGTTGGCATTGGGTTAGTGATCATGGATTCCATCATTTGTGTTGCAGTTATAACAACACGATTTAATTGGCGAGAACGGCGGATCAATTTTTTCTGGACAGCGACTAATTCTGGGTCGCCAATTTCCACACCGAGGTCACCACGAGCAACCATAACGACATCAGAAGCGAGGATAACTTCGTCCATGACTTCATCATTGGCTACGGCTTCTGCTCGTTCTACTTTAGCAACAATTTGGCATTCACAGCCTGCATCGCGAGCCAAGCGGCGTGCATAATCTAAATCTTCACCTGAACGAGGGAATGAAACGGCTAAATAATCAACATTAATTTTTGCTGCGGTTTTTATATCTTCTTTGTCTTTATCTGTTAATGCCTCAGCAGAAAGGCCGCCACCGAGTTTATTAATACCTTTATTGTTAGATAATTGGCCACCAACAGTAACTTCTGTAAATACTTGTAACCCTTTGACTTCGATGACTTTTAATTGAACTCGCCCATCATCAAGAAGTAAAATATCGCCTGGAACCACATCAGCAGGTAAACCTTTATAGTCGATGCCCACTTTATCTTGGCAGCCTTCACCTTTGCCTAAGTTGGCATCAAGAATGAATTTATCACCAATATTTAGGAAAACTTTACCATCTTTAAACGTGGAAACACGAATTTTAGGACCTTGTAAATCGCCGAGGATCGCAACATGACGACCTAAACGAGCGGCAATTTCACGTACTTTATTAGCACGTAATTGATGGTCTTCTGGAGTTCCGTGGGAGAAGTTAAGGCGAACAACGTTGGCACCAGCATTGATAATTTTTTCAAGATTATTATCGCGATCGGTTGCTGGACCAAGAGTTGTAACAATTTTAGTTCTTCTAAGCCGTCTAGACATGTATTACTCCGTTGACCTGTAATGGTGTTGATAAAAGAGTGAAACCATTTCACTCCATTTCGAAACCTGTTTACTGCAAATAGGGATGCTGACACGAGCACAGCTATTATATACAGCCAATTTCTTAATGCTATCAGGTCTGTAAAACTATTAAAGCCCGAAAGCAAAGAAAAGCATTTATACTGTCAATTTATTGCCTTTAGATGCTATCAAACCGCGAATCACGTAATGCTTCTTTGACGCGCTTCAAGTTATCTCTAAATTTTTCACCTCTTCTTAACGTAAAGCCCGTAGTTAATACATCAATTACAGCGAGCTGAGCCATTCTTGATACCATTGGCATATAGATATCCGTATCTTCAGGAACATCAATAATAATAGATAAGGAAGCGGCTAGAGAGAGTGGTGAGCTTTCTGAGGTAATTGCGATGACTGTAGCGTCGTTTTCTCGAGCTAAACGTGCCATGTCAACTAATGCTTTGGTTCTTCCCGTATGGGAAATGAGCACAATAACGTCTCCTTCAGTACTATTGATACAGCTCATACGTTGCATGACAATATCATCGAAGTATATGACAGGAATATTAAAGCGAAAAAATTTATTCATTGCGTCATGAGCCACAGCGGCTGAAGCACCAAAGCCAAAAAAACTGATTTTTCGAGCTTGAGTTAATAAATCGACAGCACGGTTAATTACCCCGATGTCTAGTGTGTGTTTTACATTATCTAACCCAGCCATAGCAGATTCAAAAATCTTGTAGGTATAGGTATTTACTGTATCCGTTTCTTCTATATGGCGGTTTATGTAAGGAGTACCATTGGCTAAATTTTGTGCTAATCGTAATTTGAAATCAGGGAATCCTTTCGTGTCCATTTTTCGACAAAATCGGTTTACTGTTGGTTCACTAACATCGGCCAATTGCGCTAGTGTGGCGATGCTAAGATGAATGGCATTTTGTGGCATACTTAGAATGACTTCAGCCACCTTTTTTTCTGATTTACTTAAAAAATCGAGACTAGTCTTCATTTGTTCTAAAATATTCATATAGCAAAAGCGCCTATTTCATCGAAAGGAGAAATTTTTGAGTCATCACGTTATCCTATTGTTGATTTTAAATTTCTTACTGTGATGCTGTAATAAAGAGTGAAAATATACTATGTATGATAGGTAAGCTATCTGAATACAGGTGATAAATAGCAGCTTTTTGTGAAACTTTGACCCGTATCTAATTTTCAGATTAGTAAACAACCTACTTATTTTGTTATTTTTTTACGAAAGCTGTCTCCATTCAGTTAAATCGCATCTTTTTAATACACTAAAAATTATTCAGTGTGTAACATAAGATTGAACAGGCAATATGTTGTTTTTTTCATCATAAAAACTGTGATCGGTATCATGAACATTTACTGGGCACTAGCAACAGGGTACATTAGCGGAATTAGGGCTAATTTTAACAAAATTACAATAAGGCCTATCCTAGTTAGGTCTTACATTCCGCAAATTGAGGAGAACCAATATGGCGGTACATAATGCTGCTCAAGCTTGTGACTTAATTATTTTTGGCACCAAGGGAGACCTCGCTCGTCGTAAGCTGCTGCCATCGCTTTATCAATTAGAGAAAGCAGGTTACATTCATCCTGATACGCGCATTATTGGCGTCGGCCGTGCTGAATGGAGTCAAGATGATTATGTTCACTTTGTCAAAGAAGCGTTAGAGAAGTTCTTAAAAGAAGATCTCGATTCAGCCTTATGGGAAAAACTGAGCGCGCGCTTGGATTTTTGTAACTTAGACGTTAATCAGACTGAAAGTTTTGTGCGCTTAGCTGAAATGTTAAAACAAGATGCACAACCTGCCATCCATTACTTTGCAATGCCACCGAGTACTTTTGGTGCAATGTGTCAGGGCTTGGGCCATGCTAAATTAAATAAAAAGCCAAATCGTGTTGTCATGGAAAAACCACTGGGAACGGATTTAGCATCGTCACAAGAAATAAATAATGAAGTGGCTAAGTATTTTGATGAAAGCCAAGTCTATCGTATTGACCACTATCTTGGTAAAGAAACCGTTTTAAACTTACTCGCATTGCGTTTTGCAAACTCGTTATTTATCAATAACTGGGATAACCGCACTATCGATCATGTCCAAATCACGGTTGCAGAAGAAGTGGGAATCGAAGGTCGCTGGGGGTATTTCGACCAAGCTGGCCAAATGCGTGATATGGTACAAAACCACTTATTGCAAATCTTAACGATGATTGCCATGTCGCCACCGGCAGACTTAACCACTGACCGTATTCGTGATGAAAAAGTGAAAGTCTTGCGTTCTTTACGTCGTATTGATCATACCAATGTGCGTGAAAAGGCTGTACGTGGGCAATATACCTCTGGTTTTGTTCAAGGCAAAAAAGTTCCTGGATATTTAGAAGAAGAGGGTGCGAATAAGCAAAGTATGACCGAGTCATTCGTTGCTTTACGTGTTGATATTGATGATTGGCGTTGGGCAGGTGTACCTTTCTATTTGCGTACGGGGAAACGCCTACCTGCTAAATGTTCAGAAGTTGTGGTTTATTTTAAAAAACCCGCGCTGAATATTTTCTCTGAAAGTTATCAAGACCTGCCTCAGAATAAATTAACTATTCGTTTGCAGCCTGATGAAGGGATTGATATTGAAATTATGAATAAGGCACCAGGCCTTGATCATAAACACCGTTTACAAACCACTAAACTGGATTTAAGTTTCTCTGAAACTTTCAACCAGACTCATCTTGCAGATGCTTATGAGCGTTTATTACTTGAAGCCATGCGTGGCATTCAAGCATTGTTTGTTCGCCGTGATGAAGTAGAAGAAGCATGGAAATTTGTTGACTCTATTATCGATGCATGGGCAATGGACAATGAAGCGCCTAAACCATATCAAGCAGGGACTTGGGGGCCTATTGCATCTGTAGCAATGATCGCACGTGATGGCCGTTCATGGAATGAGTTTGAATAATATTATCAACACATGAAATATTAGTTAGCGTATTGATTTAAATGGCGGGATGACCCGCCATTTTTCTATGTTTACGATATTTTTATCTTTATTACATAGGGAACTAAAGGATTAGTTCACTACGTCCTGTCGCTGCCATATGAATAATCGCTTGTTCGATGCGTAAACATGCCATTTTAGCGGCATCAGGAACGGATAGCCCTGCTAATAACTGGGCGGTGAGTTCTGCACCAAATAGATCCCCCGTTCCTTTTGGTGTGACAGGGTAACGTTTATGACGGATCACGGCTACGTTATCTTTGGTAACACAAACCACTTCAATATTATCGTCATCAGGCTGGAAAGCACTTGTGATGATTACCCACTGTGTATTTCCCTTTAATAAGCTACGGGCTGCGGCTGTCGCATCATCCAAGTTATTGACTTGTTTACCACTTAAGGTCATGAGTTCGAATTTGTTTGGAATAATTCCTGTAGCTAAAGGTATGACTTTATCGCGGTATACCTCGGCAATTTCGGGTGGAATATAAAAACCACTATCTTCATCACCTATGACTGGGTCGACAATAACCGGTAGCGCTGTTCGTTCTTTACGGACTAAGGTTAACCAGTTAGCTAAGTCTTGGGCTTTTTCTGGGGAGCCTAGATAGCCTGTCAAAATAGCTCTCACTGAATTTAAGCTACCACGCTCAACAAAACCGTTTAAATAACCACGAAACCACTCACCAGGTAACTCACCACCATAGCAAGTTGTATAATGAGGCGTATTACTGAGTACTACAGTCGGTACTGCCGCAACACGTAAACCTTGTTTTGTCAGGGCTGGAACGGCAATGCTATTTCCAACACTGCCATAAATAACTTGTGACTGAATTGAAACAACATCATAAGGTAATGGTGTTGCATCAGCAGAATTTTGGAAACTATTAGAGGTAAGGCTAAAGGCGTTCATGGCTCTCTCTTCGGCATATTACAATCATATAGCTACTATAAGAAGCTTGTTCAATCAGGTTGTCAATGCTAAAAATCGAATAGATTATTTAAGGCGTGATGAGAGTATAAAAAGTGGGAAAAAGCATTTTTTTTAAAAAGTAATTCCACTGGAAAATTTATCATTGTCGCTTGTTTATTCGTGTAACATCCGACATATCAAGGGTTAATTAGCATATTAATGAATAGTTATGCATATTTCTATTCAATATAAAAAATGTTTATATTCATTGACTTAATAAAATTGGCATGCTAAAAATAAGCTGAAATTAACTATCAACATGAGGGTTCGGAGTAAATTGGGTAGATGTCTACCTGATGAAAAGAATAAGATATCATGCTTAGCTCAACTAGCGGCAAGATCAGCAAGTCCCAAAAAAGAACGACACACAGGCTTTTCCTTTCAGCTATCCTTTCCAGTGAACACTACTGGTGTGGTGCATTATAGCGTCTCTCTCGATTATTCATTTCGCTGAATAAACTCAGCAACACGTTGTTATTTATTTGAATTTTCAACAACCGCGCAATAGTTATTTGTATTATTAACTTGTACAAAAAATAGTCTATTACGTGGCTGTATATAGAGAGATATTATAATGATTTACTGGATATTTTTAGTATTAGCTATCATAACCGAAGTTATCGGTACCCTATCAATGAAACATGCGAGTGTAAGTGGTGATTTCACCGGTATGGTGGTGATGTATGTCATGATAGCAACATCGTACATTTTACTTGCTGTCGCAGTTAAAAAAGTGGCATTAGGTGTCGCCTATGCACTATGGGAAGGTATCGGTATCCTTTTTATCACAACATTTAGTGTCATGTGGTTTGGAGAAACGCTATCGCCAATGAAAATCGGTGGGTTAGTATTACTGATCACCGGTATTGGGCTGATTAAATCAGGCACCAAAAAAGCCACTGTTCGCCAATCTGCACAGAAAGTAAAACAAGTTACACAAAACGCGGTCAATGCAGCCAAAACAAATGCTTTAGTTGGGCGCGAAGCTAAGTCGGAGGCGTAATATGGCCAGTCATTTTGAATGGTGGCATGCTGCGTTTTTGATCCTAGCAGTCATATTAGAAATCGCCGCCAACATTTTGTTAAAAATGTCGAATGGATTTAAACGGTACTGGATAGGCATTCTTTCTCTCATTGCGGTACTCGGAGCCTTCAGTGCATTAGCGCAAGCAGTAAAAGGCATCGAGCTTTCAATTGCCTATGCATTATGGGGGGCATTCGGGATTATCGCGACAGTAGCAGCAGGTTGGATACTTTTCAATCAACGGCTAAATTATAAAGGCTGGGGGGGGATTGTGTTATTGCTACTAGGTATGGTTCTCATCAAGATGTCGTAATGCTCGTCA
>NZ_JAMPNU010000011.1:0-79671 GCF_028479505.1 Providencia sp. PROV205
ACACCACGGTCATCTTTTGCTTCGGGGGCATGCTCTACTGGTTTAGAGCTACTACTTCCGCCACCTGAACTTGAAGCAATAACACCAGCAATAGGAATAAGCGCAGCTAACCACCATGGGTTAAATGCCCACACTGGTGCTAATGCATCACCGCCAATGGCTTGCCCTGTCGCTTGACCATCCGCTAATTGACTAATTGCATCACTTTTTTCGGCACTTTCTGGAATGTATGGGAAATACTGGCCATTTTCATGTTGACCAATAATTAGATTAGAGCTTCCCTCGTGATAGCCAATTTCACCATTATCTGCAAAATAATTTTCGATAATAATATCTGGTTGCTCGATATCACTACCTTCAAAAGCAATAAATAAATTTTTATCAACTCGTTTAACTGCGATATTTTCTGGTGCAAAATTAGTTTCTTCATCAATTAAGAGATAATTAACATTTTTTTTTGCATTAATATGTAATGGCTGATTTTGTTGGCCTATACCCTGTTGCCCGGCAATAATAGAATGTTGCTCAATTGTTTTTTCGCTATTATTAATCTTAATTGATATTTTTTTTATAGACATAGTTATCCATTGCCTCATTGAAGACAATTATTCATTGTTTTAAATTTATTGGAGTATTTTCAGTTATTGACAATCTTTGAGCATGTCAACACGCGATAAGGTATGAGACTGAACACTTATATTTCCTTTAATATCATTCAGTTCCTTCTCATCCATCGCTCTTAGTTTAGTTTTCCCATCAACTTCAACAATCAAAAATAGATGCTTTTTTCCAGCGTCTAATTGGAAAAAATCGGAAGAATTTAATTTAGTATTATAGCGTTCTTTTACGTCTGTCTTATGAGCTGTTAAATTGTTTCTTCCAGCACACAGCTCAATGCCCTTAACGGAATTACTTTCTAGCGAAGTTAAATATTCATTATTCACAAATATATTAATTGTTTTCCCTTTGACTTGATTGTCTAGGCGATAAAATAAAACCAATGCTTTATTATCATTGACCACATTATATTCTTTAAGAGTGTTCTTATTGTTCCATGACTCTTTATTATAACCATGCAGTCCATTATTCTTCATGCAGCCAGAGAGTGCAATTACACACAGTATTATTGCAACCCCATATACTTTTCTCATAACAACCCTTTTTGATACAGTCAATTTTTATTTAAAACGGAAGCTATTCCCTTATTTAAATAAGGAAATTAATATTGAATTGGTGACATCTAGAAATTGGATTTAATTAGAACCCAATAGCAAAAATATATGATTTGTACTCTATTGTTCTAACCTTATAATTTCCCCTCGCAAGGTAAAATATTTAGTTACATGTTGAAACTTTTGGCATTATATAGTTTGCAATTGATATACGTCAAATAAATAACCAATAGCTATATCAATCGAATGAATAGATATCAATATTGGCCGTTATTTTTTCGATTGACTTTAACTTGCTGTTTTATAACACAAAAAAATTGTTTAAAGTTTAAAATATTTTTTTATAACTCTTAAGGAGTAAAGAGCAAAAGATTAAAAAACAATTAAAATAAATATATTAATTTGAAAATATCACCTTTGTAAGTGTTTTAAATATTTTCAATCCTCTCTTTAATATGTTGCCAATTTGTTTTTTATTTGTTTAATTTGCGTATAATTTAGCCATGAGTAAGCAGAAAAACAGATATTTTCATAGCGTAATATTCCTATTATATATAGGGTTATTAAAGCATGATGTGAATATTCACATATAAAAATTAAATACGTTCTTTATCGAAACAATTATAAATTAGGAAATCTAGACTTTATTCAGGAATTATTATTCTCTTTTTTAGCATGATTATTCCTAGTTGAACGTTATCAAAGTATTCTTATTTAGATGAATAGAACTATCACATAATACCCATATAAATAATTGGGTTAATACCCTCTTTCACGTAAAACATAATATTAGAATAACTTTTAAAGATATTTAATTATTAAGTCATTAAATATTTCTAATGACTTAATAATTCCTGATAGCTTAATAGTTAAATATACTTACCCTATGATTATTTCTCTTTCTTAATGTTTTACTAAAAAAGATTAGTTAATTTCCCGTACACACATCACATAATACTGGCCATCAATAATTTCAGTGCCTTCGGTTTCATGCTCAAAACCCGGAAACTCGCTGTCCCATGCTTGAAGACTATGCAAGTAGCCGATATGCGGGCTGTTTTTATCGCCAAAGCTTTCACCCGATAACAACATAGGGATACCCGGTGGATAAGGAATAATCGAGTTAGCCGCAATACGTCCGGCAAGTTTCTCTAAAGGAACCGCTTCAACGCGGTTAGCGACAATTTCTTGATAGGCATCGCGTGGGCTCATCATCACGGCAGGAAGTTGCTCATAAGCCTGATTTAACTGCCCTCCAGGGTTATTTTTTTGCAGATACACAAACATTTTATTGCCTAGATCACGGAGCCCCATCTCACCATAGATCTCAGGAGCCGCTTCAACGACTTCAGGTAATACCTTTTTCAGTGCCGTATTGTTGTCATAATGGCGCTTAAACGACAGCAGCGCATTGACCAGCGTTCCCCATTTCCCTTTTGTAATTCCCATCGAAAACAAGAACATAATTTGGAAATCAGTCGTACGGGTCGGCACAATACCATAGTGATTTAACCATGCCGTGACTAACGCAGCTGGGACGCCGCTACCCAGTAATTTACCGTCATCTCCCATTCCCGGTGACAAGATACTCACTTTAATCGGGTCCAGCATTGCCCAATTTTCAGGGATATCTTTAAAACCATGCCATTTATCTTTGGGGTTCATCACCCAACAGCTTTGTTCTTTCATCAACAGCTCAACAGGGGCGTCTTCAAAAGCATAGCGTTTACCTGTTGCTGGGTCTTTTACCATTTCTTGATTCCATGGTTTGAAGAACCACTCATCGTCATTGATAAATTCTTTGTATAGATAGCCCAGTGATTGACGGAAGTCTATGGCTTCACGGATCACTTCATCAGTAAGTGAGCGCCCACTGTTACCGTCCATCATGTCTGCGGCAATATCATTTGAGGCACAGATTGCATATAGCGGCGAAGTGGTCGCATGCATATGATAGGCTTGGTTAAAACGATTGAAATCAATCGAATTGCGGCCATTTCGAACGTGGATAAATGAAGCTTGCGAAAGCGCATTCAATAATTTGTGCGTAGAGTGAGTCGCAAAAATAGTTGGCTCATCGTCTTTTCTAGGATCATCACGCATCGCAAAGTGGTCATTGTAGATAGGGTTAAAACGTGCGTAGCCGTACCATGCCTCGTCGAAATGGATTCTATCTAATGATTTATCCAGCAAATCCTGTACTTTACGTGCGTGATAACATACGCCATCGTAAGTACAGTTGGTTACGACGCTATATGCAGGTCGTTTGCCTATTTTATCCGAAGTTAATGGGTTTTTAGCGATTTTCTCAACAATTGCTTCCGGTGTCATTTCTTGAGGGTAAATCGGGCCAATGATGCCATAACGATTGCGGCTTGGTGTCATATAAACCGGTTTTGCTCCGGTTAAAATCAAACCTTGCTCAATAGATTTGTGGCAGTTGCGGTCAATTACAACAACATCGTCATCCGTCATGCAAGCTTGCATGATCGTTCGATTCGAACCTGATGTTCCTACGACCACGGAATAAGATTGATCAGCCCCAAAAATGCGTGCGGCATTCCTTTCACATTCACCAAATGCGCCAGTGTGGTCTAACAGTGAACCCACAGCAACCCGCTCTATACCAATATCCGTACGAAATAAGTTCTCCCCAAAGAAATCATGATAGATGCGACCTGCGGGGGTTTTGGTGAACCCAACACCACCTTGATGCCCCGGTGCTGCCCATGAATATTCATGTACATCACTGTATTTAATCAAGCTTTTCATCAACGGGGGTAATAAATTAGCACGGTAACGGATAATCGCGGCAAGGACACGGCCTGCAATAAAATCTGCGGAATCTTCTAAAATCCACGCAAATTCATCGACTTGTTCCATCATCTTACGGTCAAATGCTGTCAAGGCTTCTTCACGATCACTTAATAAAAAGACAGGGACATCTTCTTGCCTGCGGTGAAGTTGGGTAATTAACTGATGTGCTTGCGTTTGTTCCTGCGTGTCTGACATATCACGACCATATAACAAACAGTCAATACTGGTATTTGACCGAATGTATGCCATCCCATCTTCAAAATTACGAATGATCACGGTTTCTACGTGCTCATCTTTAAGTTCACTGGCGAGTCTTGCTACGGCATGGCTAATAACGGAGTCGTCATCGGTTAATTCCGTATAAACTATGAGTGCTCTCATCAATAACTCCCTTTTAACGTTTTAAAATCAAAATACTTATGATATTAGTCTTAACGCAAATAAGGCTTGATTGCAAAGTTATCGATGAGGATCTAAGCCATCAATCATTCATCTAATTTATTAATCACTACTCTTGCATTCATAACCAATGACTTCGCTTTCGCTTCCCTTCGTTGCAATAACGCCATAAAGATCAAATCAGTCAGTGTGTTTTGTGCAGTTCTTGATGAAATTGACGAACTACGCCATTCATCTTCCTCTGCGATACTTTCAAGAACATAATCAGCAATTTGCCCCAATGGTGAATCACCATCACGAGTAATCGCGATAACGCATGCCCCTTGCTTACGTGCAATATTCGCTGCTGTTAGCATGTCTTTACGCCTTCCTGTAAAAGAAATGACGATTTGTACGTCATGGGTATTAAGCGTGAGCGCAGCCGCTATTTGCACATGATGGTCTGACTCCACGAGTGTTGTAATACCAATTTTTTGTAATTTGTAACTTAAATCTTTCGCTGTTAATCCTGACCCACCAATACCGACAATTTGAACTCTCTGTGATTGGTCTATTCGTTCAACAATTCTTTCAAATTGCTTGAAATCAATTAGTTTTGTTGTTTCTGTGATTGAATGATTTTTTTCCATTGCCAGTTTCTGAGCAACAACCATCAAGTTGTCATCAGGCGCAATACGATTATGTAGAGCAGAATGAGGCGCTCCTTCCTTAAGTTGCTGGCGCCCAATAATCTCACTAAGTGCGAGTTTCAAAGCGGGATACCCCTTTACCCCAACTTTCTGACTAAACTTAACGATAGCAGACTGGCTGACATCTAAAATTTCCGCTAATTGCTGAGATGACAGATTCAGTACATTTTCGGGATTTTCAAGGATAAATTGTGCAATTTTGCGTTGGTTTTCCGCTAATCGCGGTAATGAGCAAGTAATGATATCTAATAGTGTCATGACACCCTCTCGAGATTAGCGTTCTTTTTTCGTTTTACAGAATAAATTAATAATAAATTATTCCTATTTTATTTGACCGATGACTTGAAAATAATTGTTTAAATTCAATCAATAATAGACATTCAATCTAAACTAGGTAATAAAATATTCTTTTATATTCGCAAATTAGAATAGGTAACACCGTGATTTTAATCACACCAAAGGAATAAATAATTCCTTAATATTAGTTCAATAACTGATTTAGGAGCAATTTTTATGACTATCGACTTAAGCAAAATGGTAACTGAAAGCCGTAATGAGGCCAGTACCAATATCGACCAACTCTCAACGGCTAAAATGCTGAAGGTCATTAATGATGAGGACAAGCTCGTTCCGTTAGCGGTTGAAAAAGTGCTCCCTGAAATTGCCCAACTGGTTGATAAAGTTGCAGAAGCCTTTTTAAAAGGGGGTCGTTTGATTTACTCGGGTGCAGGAACCTCTGGCCGTTTAGGGATCCTTGATGCCAGTGAGTGCCCACCAACTTATGGAACGCCCCATGAACAAGTTGTCGGTTTAATTGCCGGTGGTCACCAAGCTATCTTCCGTGCCGTAGAAAATGCAGAGGATAAGCCTGAGCTGGGTGAACAAGACCTCAAAGATATTCAATTCAATAAAAATGATGTACTCGTCGGCATCGCGGCCAGTGGGCGTACTCCCTATGTGTTAGGCGCGCTCGCTTACGCACGCCAAATTGGTGCCACCACCGCGGCTATCAGCTGTAACCCTAATAGCCCTGTGGCTAATAGTGCTGATATCGCCATCACGCCCGTTGTTGGCCCAGAGGTCGTTACGGGTTCTTCCCGTATGAAAGCGGGAACAGCCCAAAAATTGGTACTAAATATGATAACCACAGGGGCAATGATCCGTATCGGAAAAGTGTTTGGTAATTTAATGGTCGATGTCGAAGCAACAAATGCCAAACTTATTGAAAGACAAACAAAAATTGTGATGGAAGCGACACAATGCGATAGAAACACCGCAGAGTCTGCGCTTCAACAATGTGATAGGCACTGTAAAACCGCCATTTTAATGGTGTTATCTGGCTTGAATGCCGATGAAGCACGCCAGTTACTCTCTAATAATAATGGCTTTATTCGCACAGCACTCAATATCGCTACCTCCGCCTAACCTGCGGATTTTATGAGATAAATAGCATGGCTAAAATAACAATAGAAATGATGCAGCAAGTTCTGCAACACGTTGGTGGTCGTCGCAACATTAAGTTAGCAGGCAACTGTATGACACGCCTACGCTTGACGCTCAATGACGATCAGTTGGTCGACAAAGCCGCACTTAAACAAATCGCAGGAGTCCTTGGTGTTATTGAAAGTGATGAACAACTGCAAATCATCGTGGGCCCCGGCAAAGCACAAACTGCTGCGGATTTAATGAATCAATTGCTAGAAAGTGAAGATGACGACCATCAGGAGCCATCTTCCCCTCAAGACCTGAAAGATATTGCATCCGCAAACAAGCAGCAACTGAAAAAGAAACAAACCAGTGCCGTTCACCGATTTTTATCAAAATTTGCCACGATATTTACACCATTAATTCCGGGTTTTATTGCTGCTGGCTTATTATTAGGTTTTGCAACACTGGCAAAACAGAGCTATTTCCCTGCGGGTCTCCCGACAAAGTCTGAAGAGCAAACCCTACTCGTACATACTATTTTATATATGTCAGTATTTAGCAAAGGGCTGTTTAGCTTTCTAAGTATTCTTATTGGTTATAACACTCAAAAAGCCTTTGGCGGTAGCGCAGTAAATGGCGCCATCATCGCTTCACTGTTTGTTCTTGGATACAACCCAGAAATAGCCAAAGGGTTCTATTCTGACATGAATAGCTTCTTCGGGTTAGCTATCGACCCAAGAGGTAACATTATTGGGGTCTTGATTGCATGTATTTTTGGCGCATGGGTCGAAAAACAGGTACGTAAAATCATCCCAGCTAACCTTGATATGATTTTAACTTCAACAATTACCCTGTTAATTGTTGGTGCTGCGGTGTTTATCTTCATCATGCCAATTGGCAGTTGGTTATTCTCTGGCATGTCATGGCTTTTTGTGCATTTAAGCAGCAACCCATTCGGAACGGCAATACTAGCAGGGCTGTTCTTGATTGCAGTAATGTTTGGCGTGCACCAAGGTTTTGTTCCGGTATATATGGCATTGGTTGAAACTCAAGGCTTTAACTCACTTTTCCCTATCCTAGCGATGGCAGGTGGTGGGCAAGTTGGTGCCGCAATGGCGTTGTATGTTAAAGCCGCAAAAGATTCGATATTACGTAACCAAATTCGTGGGGCCATCATTCCAGGTTTCTTAGGTGTCGGTGAGCCGCTGATCTACGGTGTCACTCTTCCGCGGATGAAGCCGTTTATCACAGCATGTTTAGGTGGTGCTGCGGGAGGTTTCTTTGTTGGATTAGTGGCTTGGATGGGGTTACCGGTTGGTTTAAATACCGTCTTTGGCCCATCCGGCTTAGTCGCTATCCCAATGATGACCTCTGCTGATGGCGTGTTCCCAGGAATGTTAGTTTATGTAGGCGGGTTATTCACATCCTACTTATTCGGTTTTATTTTTACTTACTTCTTTGGGACAAAAAATGTCGATTTAGATTAATAACTCGATCAAACAAAAAAGCAGCTAGTTGGCTGCTTTTTTGTTCTTGACATTATAAGCCACAGCTTATACTTTCTGTATACGTCATAGCTTATGCAAGGATGCATCGTGTGGATAGTCATATTAACACCTCGTTTTGAAACCTGGCTAAACAAACAAAATGGGCGCACTCAAGAAAAAATTTTAGCTGCACTTAGAAATTTAGAAGTTTTTGGCCCAAGATTGCCTCGCCCCTATGCCGATACAATAAAAGGCTCTAAGTACAGCAGCATGAAAGAACTCAGGGTTCAACATGCAGGCAAAGCCCTCCGCGCATTTTTTGTATTTGATATTCAGCGGCAAGCGATTGTTTTATGTGGTGGTGATAAAAGTAATGACAAACTTTTTTATCAAACTATGGTACGAATCGCGGATGATGAGTTTACTGCATATCTAAAATTGATGGAGAAAAAAAATGAAGAGCCTACATGATGTAATTGCTGAACGCTGCCCAGAAAGCCAAGCAAGAATTAACGAGTTAGCGGATGAAATGATACTTGCAACGGGGCTTCAGTTAATGCGAGAGGAACTTAATATTTCGCAAAAGATGCTAGCCAGCCGCCTTGGTATTTCTCAACCAGCTATTACTCAAATTGAACAACGAGGCAATGATCTTAAACTGGCAACATTAAAACGCTATGTTGAAGCAATTGGAGGTAAACTCAGCCTTACGATTGAATTACCGACAGGTAATAGCCAAGTCTTTCATATCTAGATTCACCAAGAAGCTCAATTATACTCGCTTCTTGGTAAAGCTGATCATTCCAACCAAATTAACGGCACACACAGTGCAGTTAATAAGCCCATTACCCAGTTAAAAATAAACCAAGCACGGCGGCTGCGTAAAAATAAGCTAATTAAAGAACCAAACCCCATCCAAATCAGGCCAGCCAGCAAATTCACGATCACAAAGGCAACACTCATCATTAAAATTGATTGGGTAAATAACTCACCGGGGAGGTTAAATCCCCCTACAGCACCTAAACCCATCATCCACGCTTTTGGGTTTAAAAATTGCAATAAGCCCCCTTGATACCAAGTCACGCTTTTCGCGACTTCGCTATTGGTCTTAAGTGGTGCATAATTAGCGGTGGCGGTTTTCCATGCGAGCCAAAGTAAATACAAGCTCCCAGCAATTTTTAATGCGATATGAATGGCGGGATAAAGCAGTAAAAGTGCAGCAATACCGAATGCAGAAAGATAAAGTATGGATTGCATGCCTAACATAATACCAAAGCATAATGTTATCGTATGGCGAAAACCGTAGTTTGCTGCACTTGACGTTAGCAACATATTGTTAGGGCCGGGAGTGACTGCAGCAATGAATAAAAACGTAAAAAGAGAAAAAACCAGCCCCAATGTCATTTATAATTTAGCCTCAAACTCAAATTTGTTTACTTGCATCACAAAAAAATAACAGTATGTTATGTGACTCACAAGAGTCTCCATTAAATAAAAATAAGGCTATGTCAGAAAACTTTCGTCCAATAAGTTGGGCTAAAAATCCACACCTCCAAACATTACTGCCAAGGATTTTCCGTAGAACACCGAAAATCAAACCGATATGGCAGCGCCTTGAATTGCCAGATGGCGATTTTATCGATCTCGCTTGGAGCGAAAAACCTGAGCTAGCGGCGCACAAGCCACGTTTAGTGATATTCCATGGCCTAGAAGGGAATTTTAAGAGCCCTTATGCCCACGGGATGCTAGAAGCGGCCCAAAATAACGGTTGGTTGGGTGTGGTGATGCACTTTAGAGGTTGTAGCGGTGAGCCAAATCGCCAGCAGCGAATTTACCATTCAGGCGAAACAAATGACGCCCGCTATTTCCTCCGTTGGCTAAAAAAGACCTTTGGGGATGCACCAACCGCAGCTGTTGGTTATTCTCTTGGGGGCAATATGTTAGCCTGCTATCTCGCTGAAAGTGGGCAAAATGCAGATATCGATGCAGGTGTTGTTGTTTCTGCCCCTTTGATGTTGGAAGCCTGTTCTTTGCGAATGGAAAAAGGGATATCTCAATTCTATCAACGCTATTTACTAAATGGCTTAAAACGTAATGCAACGCGTAAATTAGTGCGCTACCCGGGATCACTCCCTTTAAACCTACTGCAATTGAAGCAGCTTAAGCGGATCCGTGAGTTTGATGATGTGATTACTGCGCGTATTCATGGGTTTGATGATGCTACCGATTATTATCAAAAATGCAGTGCATTGCCCAAATTAGCTTATATCACTAAACCAACGTTAATTATTCACGCCAAAGATGATCCATTTATGGCACCTGAAGTTGTGCCTGATTTATCATTTTTACCCCACAATGTGGAATACCAAATGACGGAACATGGCGGACACGTAGGCTTTGTGAGCGGTACCTTGAGAAAACCGCAAATGTGGTTAGAAACCCGCATTCCCCAATGGTTAATGCCTTATTTAAATAAGGAAATAATGTGATTGTTCCATGGCAAGAACTTGCCCCTGAAACATTGGAAAATCTGATTGAAAGCTATGTTTTACGAGAAGGGACAGACTATGGCTCCCATGAAAAAAGCTTGCAAGATAAGGTTAACGATGTGAAACGGCAGTTAGTTTCTGGTGAAATTGTGCTAGTCTGGTCTGAATTGCATGAATCGGTTAATTTCATGCCTAAGGGAAGTTTTTCTTTATGATATTTTTATTCCGTGGTTCATTTTGACGTCATCATCTACCATAAATTAAGTTGGGTGTTTTCTAACGCAACCATGTTGTAAAACTATCAAATAAGGCTCATAACCCTAACACCCGTTAATCCGCTTCATGCACTGTTGATTAAAATAGTGCTTATTAGCGCAACACAGGGAGTCTGCGATGTCCAAAAAGCACCCAATCATAGCCATCACCGGTTCAAGCGGTGCTGGCACAACCTCAACTAGCCAAGCATTTCGTAAAGTTTTTCACCAATTAAATATCCAACCGGCAACACTGGAAGGGGATAGCTTTCACCGCTATACACGTCCTGAAATGGATATGGCTATCCGTAAAGCCAGAGAACAAGGGCGGCACATCAGTTATTTTGGCCCCGAAGCGAATGATTTTGCTTTGCTTGAACAAACCTTAGTCGACTACGCAAAAACCGGCTGTGGGCAGTCCCGTAAATATCTACATACTTATGATGAAGCGGTACCTTATGGCTTACAACCTGGGACATTCACCCCTTGGGAACCGCTGCCAGACAAAACAGATATTTTATTTTATGAGGGGCTGCATGGGGGTGTTGTTACTCCAGAACATAATGTTGCACAACATGTTGATTTGCTTGTCGGTGTTGTCCCTATTGTCAACTTAGAATGGATCCAAAAATTGATCCGCGATACCACAGAGCGAGGGCACTCTCGCGAAGCAGTCATGGACTCGGTTGTGCGTTCTATGGGGGACTATATTAATTACATCACGCCACAATTTTCTCGCACTCACATCAATTTCCAACGTGTTCCAACGGTAGACACATCTAACCCATTCTCAGCAAAAGCGATTCCGTCACAAGACGAAAGCTTTATTGTAATCCGTTTTCGTGGGCTAGAACAAATTGATTTCCCCTATTTGCTATCAATGATATCTGGCTCATTTATTTCCGCAATGAATACAATTGTCGTTCCAGGAGGGAAATTGGGGTTAGCAATGGAATTAATTATGGCACCAATAGTCGAAAAATTAATTAATCAAAAGAACAACAATTAAATTATTTTTTGATTAATAAACAAGATGCTTATCATTAATTAAGATAAGCATCTTTCAATTCAAATATATTAGTAAAAATTAAATTTATTTTTAGTTTTTTATTTCAAAGCTGTGTGTGACTTCAACGGTTTTCTCTAACATCAATGCCACTGAGCAATATTTTTCAGCAGAAAGTTGAACAGCACGTTCGACCGCTTTTTCCGTTAATTCATTCCCAGTTACAATAAAATGCAAATGGATTTTCACAAAATAACGCGGGGCTTCTTCACGGCGCTGTGAGGTTAATTTAACTTCACAATCAGTAACATCGTAACGGCCCTTTTGTAAAATCGAAACGACATCAATCGCGCTACAGCCGCCGGCCGCCATTAGCACCATTTCCATTGGACTTGGCGCTTTATCGCCCGCATTGCCATCCATCATCACTTGGTGCCCAGACGCTGACTCCCCTAAAAAAGAAAGTCCTTCAACCCACTTTACTCTTGCTTCCATTGTATTTCCCCTTGAAATGAAATCGATTTAAAGGCTACATTGTTCCATAGATACAATGAATGTTATATCAACTTTATTTGGCTGAAGCGATACAGGGGAGACTTTCTGTATTGGATATGCTACAAACAATACTTAGTTGATAGGATTAAGATCAAAACTCAACGGTTTAATTGATCATATTATAGTGTTGATATCAATTTGCGTTACCAAAAGCAATCAAAAGCGCTGAAGTAATCAGCCTCTTGATTATTTAAAGGTATATAAGGCAAATTAATATGCTAAGCTAGTGACTTTAAAGCCAGCCTTTCTAGACGTTTTTCCGAATGGCTGCAATAACATACAGAGGATAACGCTAATGGTTCTCGGCAAGCCACAAACAGACCCTACTCTTGAATGGTTTTTGTCACACTGCCATATTCATAAATATCCATCCAAGAGCACTCTTATCCATCAGGGTGAGAAAGCAGAAACCCTTTACTATATCGTTAAAGGTTCGGTGGCTGTTTTAATTAAAGATGAAGAAGGCAAAGAAATGATCCTCTCTTACCTGAATCAAGGGGATTTCATTGGTGAGCTTGGGTTATTTGAAGAAGGGCAAGAACGCACTGCGTGGGTTAGAGCAAAAGTCGCCTGCGAAGTTGCTGAAATTTCATATAAAAAATTCCGTCAATTGATTCAGGTAAACCCTGATATTTTAATGCGCCTTTCTGCGCAAATGGCTAGCCGCCTACAAACAACATCTGAGAAAGTCGGTAACCTTGCATTCTTGGACGTTACTGGCCGAATTGCTCAAACGCTATTAAATTTAGCCAAACAACCCGATGCAATGACACATCCAGACGGTATGCAAATCAAAATCACTCGTCAGGAAATAGGCCAAATCGTGGGTTGTTCCCGTGAAACAGTTGGTCGTATTTTAAAAATGTTAGAAGACCAAAACCTGATCTCTGCACATGGTAAAACCATTGTTGTTTACGGCACTCGTTAATTAACCTTTCAGCCTCGCTCTCTTGGCGAGGCGCCCACTTTAGAATAGCGTTATACCTCCGGTATAACGCTATTTTTGCTTATCCATAGCCTATTTATATACTTTCATTAATGAGTATCGTTTCTTTATATTCTTCTAGCTAATTATCGAACTAATATAATGGGAGTTAACCATTATTAGGAGATTATTAGTCGTGACGTTAGATACTAAAGTAAATAATCAAGCCAGTATATTTATTAACATTAACAACAAAGTAATTCCATACAAAAAAACCTCAGTCATTGATAATCTAAATATTATTAAGCCATTGAGCTCAGAGAGTTATAATAAAATAAACTTTGCAATTCAGAATAGTGAATTTCACGAAAGTGCACAGCCCGTACTAAATCAACTACCCTATTCACCACCTGTTGAAAAGCTCTTATTACCTTATACCTATCATGAGGATGATTTAGTTTCCTCATTAGATATCTTCAAAAATAGCATTGAAATAAAAAATGATTCACTTATCAGTGAAAAAAAGGATACCGAGCTAATGCCACTTAATAAAATAAGCACTACAGAAACCAAAGTTTTTAAAGATTTCCGTTTAAATCGCTCAGCTGGTCGATTTTCAAATTTAATATTAGAAATAAAATCAACACATGAAAAAGGCATTCGTTATTTAAAAAATATACTTAAAAAAAATAACAATGAAGAACTATGCGTTAAGTTTGAAAATGGGAAGGCTAAAATTACTGATGAGGCTACTATAGCCAGAAAAAACTTAATGAAACAACATGAAAAAACTAATCATGCCAAGGCTACGAGTGATATCATTTATACAATACAGCAAGAAAAATCAGATTTATATAATAACTATAAAATCCTACTCGATGAAATGATCCGAGTTGAATCGAAAATTAATAAACTGATAAGCCGAGAGTCAAAACCTGAAGAGGAAATCCACCCCCTGTATCAAAATCATAAGCAGTTCGAAAAATTAAATATCATCGATATTATAGATTTCCCAATATCACCAAATGGTAAAGTTCGTGATATTAATGTTATCTTCAATAAAATGAGAGCAACCATCGAAATGCTGGAAGATGAATACAATAATTTTAAACAAGTAATTGAAAAAGAAGAAAAAAATAAAGATGATAAAATCAAAAATACAGATAAAATATCTTCTTTTGAACTCACCCACTCATCAAGTAATGTAAGTTTAAGCTCATCTGGCTATCATTCTGATGATATAAGTAATTATAAAGAAAAGCAAAAAAGCCTAATACCTAAACGAATCAAAACGTACGATTTTTCACAGGTTAAAAAAATAGAGCATCCAATTAAATCAAAAAAAAGCCATATTCCTCAGTTAATTAAAGCTAATAGACCATCAACGACGAATAAAACAGAAATACCTACTGAAATAATGGACAGCTATTTACTAAATACAAGCTTAAAAAAAACACTTTATCGAATTCCAGAACCAGGAAAAATTAGAAAGGCCGACAAAATTACCTATGGACACAGTGATTCTACCAATCGACTCCACAAAGGAGAGAAAGCAATCGTTAATTTACCTGAACACCTAAAAGCAAATAATGCTAGCTCCTTAATAATTAAACAAACGCAATCATCTAAACTAAGACAACATCTGCCTATTTATAAAACTTCCCAAATTCATAAAGCAACCTCAATGACCCCAATGAAATTGAGTAAAATAGAAAAAGGAATAGAAAAAACGTCTAATGAATTAAAGCAACTTAGTAGCAAGATGTGGAAAGAAATACAGTTTCAAAAAAATACTATTTCAAAATTAAATTCAATAAAAAAAATTAAATAACATTAAAAAATAGATTGCAGAAAATATTTTCTGCAATCTTATCTCATGGTTAACTCAGCAATTTCCCGATCGCCGCATCTAATTTCGCCATCCCACTATTAATTTCTTCCTCAGAAATAATCAGTGAGGGCGTAAAACGCAATACGTTAGTGCCTGCATTTAACATCATTAAGCCTTCTACAGCACTGGCTTGCAAAATATCTTTCGAACGTTTTAATAATTTGCCATCTAACTCCGCGCCGATTAATAACCCCATTCCTCTGATCTCAGAAAAGATGTGGTATTTATCGTTAAGTTTATTTAAATGAGCAACAAATAATTCACGACGCTTTTCGACACCACTTAACACTTCTTCAGTATTAATAATATCAAATGCCGCATTCCCCACCGCACAAGCTAATGGATTGCCACCATAAGTCGTACCGTGCGCCCCCACTTCCATGGTTTTTGCCACTTCTTCAGTGGTGATCATTGCACTGATAGGAAAACCGCCACCCAATGCTTTTGCCGTGGTTAAAATATCAGGCACAACGTTGAAATGCATATAAGAAAATAGTTTGCCTGTACGCCCCATACCGCTTTGTACTTCATCAAAAATCAACAATGCGTTATTGTCGTCACACAGCTTACGAACTCCTTGCAGAAATTCTGATGTTGCTGCGGTTACACCACCTTCCCCTTGTACGGGCTCTAACACCACTGCACAGGTATTTTCATCAATCACCGCTTTGACTGCATCAAGGTCATTAAAAGGCACATGAATAATATCCGCGGGTTTTGGCCCAAAGCCATCTGCATATTTCGCTTGCCCACCAACCGAAACGGTAAATAATGTGCGCCCATGAAAAGCTTGTTTAAAAGCAATAATCTTAGTTTTATATGGGTTATATTTGGTGATAGCGTAGCGACGCGCTAATTTAAACGCGGCTTCGTTAGCTTCTGAGCCGGAATTCACAAAAAATGCACGGTCAGCAAATGTCGCATTCGTGAGCTTTTGTGCTAACTTCAGCGCCTGCTCGTTGGTGAAAATATTACTGACATGCCATAGCTTTTCGCTTTGTTCACGCACAGCCGACACCAAACTAGGGTGGCAATGCCCCAAAGCAAGAACAGCGATCCCACCAGCAAAATCAATATATTCTTTACCTTGCTGATCCCAAACGCGGCTCCCTTCGCCTTTAACTGGAATAAATTCCGCCGGCGAAAAAATAGGCAACATAACTTGATCAAAAGTCTGCCGATTTACTACTGGTTGCTCTGACATACCCCTCACCTGCTCTTATTTAATGCGAAAATGAAAACATAAGCATTAAATATGAATAAAAAATCAAAAAAGAGCAATAGCAAAGGGCATAATATGCATAATTAATTTATTCTGAACGATATTTCTAAATTAATATTTCAGAAAATTATTGAGTAATTCATGACCTTGTTCACTCAGAATGCTTTCAGGATGGAACTGAACGCCCTCTATAGGCAAGGTTTTGTGCCGTATTCCCATGATTTCATCAACATCACCATTATTCAGTGACCACGCTGATACATCAAAAGAAACAGGAAGCGTCTCTGCCGCAATCACCAGAGAATGGTAGCGTGTCACTGTCAAGGGGCGGTTCAAGCCCTTGAATACACCTTGATGGTTATGGTGGATAGCAGAGGTTTTACCGTGCATAACTTCTCGTGCTTTAACGACTGATGCACCAAAAGCTTGCCCAATCGCTTGATGCCCTAAGCAAATGCCTAAAATAGGTAGTTTACCTGCAAAGTATTTGATCGCCTCAAGGGAGATGCCAGCCTCATCCGGTGTACATGGCCCAGGTGAAATCACAAGATGTGTAGGCGAAAGCTGTTCAATTTCTTCGATGGTAATTTCATCATTACGTTTTACAACAACTTCAGTCCCTAACTCACAAAAGTATTGGTATAAGTTGTAAGTAAATGAATCGTAATTATCAATAAGTAGAAGCATATTAGCCTATCCGACTGATTTTTATCATTATGTATTAATTCTTATGCATATTTTTATCGTGTTGGCAATCAGAACGATGATTAAAACACCATAAAAATAATAAGGGCGGCTATCATAGCACAGCCAAAGCAGGAAAATAGCCTATTTAAGTCAATGATTGTTTTTTATCGGAGATAAGTTTCCATATAAAAATCATGGAATTATATTTACATCCCTATAACAAACCCGTATTTTGATTAAGATTTACTTTAAATACAACGAAATAAAAGGTTATTAAAAATGAGTAGAAGCTGACACATTTTAGTTAAGGCAGTCAATGAAGGGAAACTCAAAGGGGGGGTGAAAACGTTGTTTTTTATAAAAGTGGGCACGTTAAAGCAACCTACCCACTGTATTCGACACGATAGTTTTTAATCACTACCGTTTTTGATCGCTACCATTTTGATCACTATGGCTTTTTAATCACTTCAGCAGAAATGATTGTAATAGGGTCAACTGGGACATTCTGATATGGCCCCACGTTTTCCGTTTTTACTTTAGAGATTTTATCTGCAACATCCATCCCTTTCACCACTTTACCAAATACAGCGTAACCAAAATCACGTTGGCCGTGATCTAAGAAAGCATTATCTGCGACATTGATGAAAAATTGGCTCGTCGCACTGTCTTTATTCGCTGTACGCGCCATTGAGATAGTACCGCGCAAGTTACGTAAGCCGTTATCCGCTTCGTTTTTAATCGGTGCACGGGTTTGTTTTTGTTGTAAATCTTTATCAAACGCACCGCCTTGGATCATAAACCCAGGAATAACACGGTGGAAAGTGGTTCCGTTGTAATAACCTTCATTAACATACTGAACGAAGTTTTCTGTCGTAACAGGGGCTTTTTTGCTATTCAGTTCTAATTCGATATCACCCGCTGACGTGACTAATTTGATATAAGTCTCACCCGCAGATAATGCAAGAGAAGATGCGCTCATTGCGCAGACGGCCAAAAGTGGCACAAAAATTCGTTTTAACATGTAAGATCCCTTTCGTTATAGCTCATTACAACTGCAATCTAGCAATTCTAGAGTGAAGCCAACAAGAATGCTGAAGATTTACCTATATTTACGCCAAAAAATAGAAACACACTAAATACGCTAAATTCTAGACCAATTTCAGTAAAAGACGTCATGAATAATGGCTATTTCTCTATTATTGCCATTTCATCGCACACAACACATAAAAATAAGACCGTCCTCAAAAGGAAAAGTGGCTGAGAGGATATTTCGAGTTGTCGTGAAGCGCTAAGCAAAGCTATAATCCCCGAGCCTTTTGAGGCTAACTCAGGGAGAACGACAAATGGCAATTAAAAATCATAACTACCAGATGGCAAAATTTGTCATCAGTGCACCCGATATCCGTCATCTACCTAAAGATACCGGAATTGAGGTGGCTTTTGCTGGCCGCTCTAATGCGGGGAAATCCAGTGCATTGAATGCATTAACACAGCAAAAAAGCTTAGCACGTACCAGTAAAACACCAGGAAGAACTCAGCTAATCAACCTATTTGAAGTTGAGGAAGGCGTTCGCCTTGTTGACCTTCCGGGATATGGTTATGCCGAAGTTCCTGAAGAAATGAAACGTAAATGGCAACAAGCACTCGGGGAATATCTCCAAAAGAGAGAATGTATTAAGGGGCTTGTTGTATTAATGGATATCCGCCATCCATTAAAAGACCTCGATATGCAAATGATTGAATGGTCTGTTGCAATGAATGTACCCGTTTTAGTTTTGCTCACTAAAGCAGACAAACTTGCCTCTGGTGCAAGAAAGAAACAGTTAACGGAAGTTCGCCAAGCACTTGCTCCACTTGAAGGGGATATTGAAGTGGAATACTTTTCAGCGCTGAAAAAGATTGGTGTTGATAAACTCCGCATTAAGCTAGATAGCTGGTATAACACACCTGCTTGATTTCTCTTATTGTGAGCCAGAAATGGCTCATTACAGCCTTATATCTTCTAATTCTCTGAATTTTAGATAAAAAAATGCTCCAGTCAAAAAACTTTGACTGGAGCAGCTAATATTCAGCTAAATCCGATTACGTGAAGTAAAAGGTCTGAAAGATAGAACATCTTACCTCTGTACCCTACGCCTATTAATGTACTTTATTTTTCGCTCGAAAAAAAGCCTTTTTGTAATTTTTTTTCAAAGCTTTCTACGATTCAGCACGGAAATATGAATAGAATGAGCCAAAAAACGGATTTTAATTACATATTTATGAGATGTATGTCGCATAAAAATGTTAATCATTTTTTTGACTGTCATCACAAAAATAATTGATTTATTGCAGAGTTAGATTAAATTTCTAGTAAATAATTTCAAATGCATAATTATCTGTTATGCCTTTGCTGAACATAAAAAAACCTCCAATGACGTCTTGGAGGTTTGTATATTCAATATGGTTAAAAATTAATGAGCTTCATCCCAGTTATCACCAATTCCCACATCCACTTTTAATGGTACATCGAGTTTCATACTTTGTTCCATTAATGACTGAACTTGAGCTTGGACACGCTCTAATTCTGACTCTTTGACCTCAAAGACTAATTCATCGTGAACTTGCATTAGCATGTCTGCATGTGGTTTTTCCGTTTGCAACCAATTATCAACGGCAATCATGGCTTTTTTAATGATGTCCGCTGCGGTTCCTTGCATTGGTGCGTTGATTGCTTCGCGTTCTGCTGCTTTACGGCGCATTCCATTACTGGATTTAATGTCCGCTAAATATAAACGACGCCCCTCAAGTGTTTCAACATAGCCTTGTTCGGAAGCCTGTAAGCGTGTGTTTTCCATATAACGCAATACACCTGGGTAGCGTTCAAAGTAGAGATCCATATAGCGCTGAGCTTCACCACGAGGGATCCCCAATTGGCGTGCTAAACCAAATGCGCTCATGCCATAGATAAGCCCAAAGTTAATCGCCTTGGCACTTCGACGTTGATCGCTAGTAACTTGTTCCAGTGGCACACCAAAGACTTCAGCGGCCGTCGCCTTATGGATATCTTTCCCTTCAGCAAACGCGGTTAATAGGCCCTTATCTTGGGATAAATGCGCCATAATACGTAATTCAATTTGTGAATAGTCCGCTGCCATCACTTTGTAGCCTTCACGCGCAATAAAGGCTTGGCGGATACGACGCCCTTCTTCAGTTCTCACTGGGATGTTTTGTAGGTTAGGATCCCGAGAAGACAAACGCCCTGTTGCTGTGACAGCTTGGTGATAAGAAGTATGAACACGCTGAGTCCGCGGGCTAATCATTAGAGGGAGTTTATCCGTATACGTGGATTTTAATTTGGCTAAACTACGGTGCTCGAGTAACAATTTTGGCAATGCATGGTTCAGCGCCAATTCTTCAAGCACTTCTTCATTGGTCGACGCAGCCCCACTTGGCGTTTTCTTTATCACTGGCAGTTGTAATTTTTCGAATAAAATCGTTTGCAATTGCTTTGGTGAAGCGAGGTTAAACTCTTCCCCTGCAAGTTCAAAAGCCTCTTTTTCCAATTCAGCTAAACGGGCAGTAATCACTTTCGACTGCGCAGCAAGCACGTTTGCGTCAATTAAAACGCCTTTACGCTCCATTCGGACTAATACAGGCACAAGTGGCATTTCAATATTTTGGAAAATGTGATTAAGCTTAGGTTCAGCCTCTAGTTGTGGATATAACGCTTGATGCAGTAATAACGTGACATCTGCATCTTCCGCCGCATAATTAGCGGCTTGCTCTAAAGCAATTTGGTTAAATGTCAGCTGTTTTTTGCCCTTACCCGCGATTTCTTCAAAGCTCACGGTTTTATGGTTCAGATGGCGGTCGGCCAAGCTGTCCATATCATGGCGTCCCATCCCCGCAACACTGTTTAACACATATGACTCCAGCATTGTGTCATAACCAATGCCTTTTAATTCAATGCCATAATTTTCAAGAACTTCTGCGTCATATTTCAAATTTTGGCCAATTTTGAGGATTTTTTCACTCTCAAGTAAAGGCTTCATAACTTCCAAAACTTCTTCCAGAGGAAGTTGTACTGGCGCATCCAAATAGTCGTGACCTAATGGCAAATAAGCGGCATGCCCTGGCTCAATTACAAATGACATCCCCACTAAACGGGCTTCCTGAGTATCTAAGCTGTCCGTCTCAGTATCAAAAGCAAATAATGGTGCTTTGCTCAACTTTTCAACCCACTGCTCTAAATCGGCTTTTTCCAAAATCGTTTGGTAATTTTCAGCACTCAATGTTGGGACTGCTGGGCTCGATGACTTCACCGGTGACGCTGCTGGTGTTGGGCTTGCTTTTGTACTTGCGCCTTTCCCCTCCATCCAAGTCCCATTCTCAACATCAGTTAACCAACGTTTAAATTCATAACGGCTGAATAATTGATGCAGTTTATCCACATCAGGCTGAGCAACTTGCAGCTCTTCACAAGCTTTATCAAGTTCCACATCGGTTTTGATCGTCGCGAGTTGATAGGATAAAAAAGCCAATTCACGGTTTTCCGCCATTTTAGGGGCTAACGTTTTAGAACCTCTAAAGCCTAATGGGGCAATCGCGTCAAGATCACGATAAATTGCTTCTAAGCTACCAATGCCTTGGAGCAAGGCGAGTGCTGTTTTTTCACCAACACCAGGCACGCCTGGAATGTTGTCTGATGAATCTCCCATTAATGCTAAAAAGTCGATGATAAGTTCAGGGGGAACTCCGTATTTTTCTTTAACTTCATCAGGCCCTAGAATAGTGTTATTCATGGTATTGATTAGCGTAATATTAGGCTCAACTAATTGCGCCATATCTTTATCGCCCGTACTGATTAACACAGGCATACCTTTTCGGCTTGCTTCACAGGCTAATGTCCCGATAACGTCATCAGCCTCTACGCCTGAAACTACAAGTAAAGGCAACCCCATCGCTTCAACCATCTCATGTAATGGGGCGATTTGAGCGCGTAAATCATCAGGCATGGGTGGGCGATGAGACTTATAGCTTTCAAACAATTCATCACGAAATGTTTTTCCCTTCGCATCAAAGACAACCGCTACATGGCTAGGTTTATACTGCATAACTAAACTGCGTAGCATATTAAGCACGCCATACATTGCCCCAGTAGGCTCACCAGCACTATTGGTCAGTGGAGGGAATGCATGATAAGCACGGTATAGGTAAGAAGAACCATCAACCAAAATAAGGGGGTTTTCTGCAATCTGAGCCATAATCTGTCATCATCTTTTTAGTCAGGAACGAATACTAATAGGATGCCATAATGTGGCCTCAGATACATCCCAAGTTTTATATTCTGCTTAGTTAGATAATTAAAAACACACCAAATCATCCACTGTTATAAGTACCCCATTGATTACAGTTAATTAAAATTAATCACGCCGATTAACTAAGTATCTGACTAACATCCTGTGGATAAGCTTGTGTGTAAATTTGTGTTACTCAGTAAATTCAATAAGTAATATGACTATTAACAATATAAACAGAAAAGTAAAATCAAAGGGTTAGCACAAAATTGAATGGGTTTAATACAGGTGAGAGAAAGTCTTTGAATTGTGGATATTAATAGAAAAAAGAGACGATGGCGAGTATACCACCGTCTATTTACGATTATTTTTTATTTACTAAGAAGTTCACAACATTAGAGAACTCTTTACCGTAGTCAGCTGCGTTATCAACTGAGATACCGTTATTGCGAATTTGGTATTTACCATCAACAAATAGTGCAGGAACACCACGCAGTTTTAAGTCTTGCGCTGCATTTTGCTGTTTCGCAACGATAGATTTCACAACGAAGCTATTTAACGCTGCATCATACTCTTCACCAGAAATACCTGCTTTGATAAAGGCATTACGGATATCGGCTTTACTGTTAATAGTTTGCGTTTTTTGGATACCTTCAAACAGGATAGGTGTGACTTTGTCTTCTGCTTTCAGGACAATCGCAACGGCCCAAGCTTGAGTTAAATCAGCGCCTAAAGGACCAAGAAAGTCAACGTGATAGCGCTCCATCTTCACGCCTTCTGGCAAGTTTTTCTCTACTGTTTGAGGCACTTTATACACACTCTCAAATTGATAACAGTGTGGGCAATAAAATGAGAAGAACTCCAGAACTTGAGGTAAATTTGGTACAGCTTTAACATCAGTATACTCTTTACCTTCCGTGTAGTTTGCCGCTGCAGCACTAAAAGACATGGCAATACCAAGCAAAGCCAACATAATTTTTTTCATAGACTACATTCTCCAAAAACAAAAACTTAAAAGTTAAAACTGAGGGGTTAACTGCAAAGGGGCGTCTTGCAACCGTTCAATTTGTTGATTAAATTCGAGCGATTGTTTTTGCCAAAAATCATCAGCTTGTAGCCATGAAAATGCTCGAGGGAACGCAGGGTCTTGCCAACGGCGGATAACCCACCCGAGGTAATGTACCATGCGCATTGCTCTAAGAGGTTCAATAAGCTTCAGCTGTTTTACATCAAAATCACAAAACTCATTATACGTTTCTAATAACGTATCCAATTGAATGACTTGATCTTGACGAGAACCATTAAGCAGCATCCAGAGGTCTTGGATTGCAGGCCCGTTTCGGGCATCATCAAAATCCACCATCCAAGCTTCATCACGCCATAGAATATTGCCTGGATGGCAATCACCTTGTAGGCGAATAGATGAATGTGAATCAGGCCATTGTAATTTTACTTGTGCAATCAATGCATCTAAAGACGCCATAAATTGGGCTTTATACCGTTCTGCAATCAAAGGGCTTGATGCCATCACTTGGCGGGGTTGCGCCAAATATTCATCGAGACCTATTGTCGGACGAAATGCAAAGTTTTTACGCTGACCAATTTGGTGTATACGCCCTAGTAAGTGGCCTACACTTTCTAATTGAAACAAATTGTCGGTTTCATATTGCCGGCCACCGATACTCGGAAAAATTGCAAATATAAACCCACCAAATTCCAATACCGTTTGCCCTGCAAACTCAAGAGGTGCGGCTACAGATAACCCTTCGTCTCGCAGTTCTAAAGTAAAATCGTGCTCTTCTTGAATTTGTGAGCGGTTCCAACGTTCAGGACGGTAAAATTTAACCACATAACGTTGCCGATTTTCGTCTTGGAACTGATAAACACGATTTTCGTAGCTATTTAATTCAAGTAGCCCTGATTCGGGGTAAACCCCAACTTCCATTAAGGCATCTAAAATTAAGTCAGGGGAAATTCCACTAAAATGGAAATTCGAATGTTCTATTTCATCCATCGCGCTTTAGTCTTTAATGATGCCACGGGCACGCAAAATAGCGGTTTTAAAGTCATCTTCATAATCTTTTTTTAAACCCGGGATCGCTTCATTGCTGTCCGAGCCACGCATTTTTAAATGATAAATCAGCACATCGTCTGTTAACTCAGATAAACTACCTTTAAAGCCAGCTTCATCAGCCAATTTTTGCAATAATTCTACCAAGTTTAAATCTGAATTATCTTTCCAGACAGGATGCAGAAGCTCAATAACTTCATTTAAGCGATGGCATTTCATGTTTATTCCTTTATCACGAATATTTGATACAAGTTACCAATAATCATACAAGAGAAAAAGCGAACTGTTGTCAATCTACGTAAAGTTTAACGGCAATACGCACGAATATTCATTGATTTTATAGCAAAATAGAATAAATTTTAGTAATTACTATACTCGAAAGTGTTTTATAGGAATGTTGAAACATTTTCTTGAAGATATTCAGGGATATTGAACATGTCATTTCGTCAGTCTATAACCGGTGTGATACTCGCTGGTGGCCGAGGCACTCGAATGGGGGGGCAAGATAAAGGGTTGGTACTTTTATCGGGAAAACCGCTCTATCAACATATTTTAGCACGCTTACAACCCCAAGTTGGCGAAGTACTCATCAATGCAAACCGTAATCAGGCACGTTACAGCGAAAGCCTATTGACCGTTATTTCTGACTTAAATAACCATTTTTCTGGCCCATTAGCAGGAATGCAATCTGCTTTGCACCACGCGACAACTGACTGGTTACTGTTTGTGCCTTGCGATGTTCCCGCTTTTCCTCTCAATTTAGTGGAGAAAATGTTTAATGAGAAAGAAAAACATTTAGCCTGCTACGCTTGTGATGCAGAACGAGAACACCCTACATTTGCTTTATTACACCGTTCACTAAAAACTCAACTCGATGATTACCTTGCAAGAGGTGACCGTAAATTAATGCTATTTATGCATGAAGTTAATGCAAAAAGCGTTATTTTCTCACCCGAGTCTGGTTCATTTGCGAATCTTAATACACTGGAAGATAGCCGTAACTGGGAGCTACAACAAAAAGAATCATGAAGCAAAATACTCTACCCCTACTTGGAATTACCGCTTATAGCGGTACAGGAAAAACGACCCTATTAAAAAAAGTTATTCCTTTGCTCAAGCAGCGTAACGTACGCGTTGGTTTAATTAAACACACTCACCATGACATGGAAGTGGATAAACCAGGCAAAGACAGCTTTGAATTACGCAAAGCTGGCGCTGACCAAACGCTTGTTGCCAGTGAAAAACGCTGGGCACTGATGACTGAAACCCCCGACGCGAATGATATGGATCTACGCTATTTAGCCAGCCGTTTCGATCCCGCTTCATTAGATCTGATCCTCGTTGAAGGATTCAAACATGAGACGATCGACAAAATTGCCTTGTTCCGTTCTGAGGTGGGTAAACCGTTAAACGGCTTAATAGATGACTATGTGGTTGCTGTTGCCAGTAATGAAATCATTGATACTCACGTGCCGCAGTTAGATATCAATAGCCCAGAACAAATTGCTGATTACATTGTGTCTTGGTGGCAAAAAAGTGTCTTGGCAGCAAAAAACAATTAAATAAGCACGATACCGTCATTAGCCATGCAAAAAAGAGATTGGCTGAATTGAGCGTGTGAGTTCACATTTTCATACTTTGCTGTTTGAATAACCCAAAAAGTTTAATTACAGTATTTAAAAATTAAGTTATTGGATTGTTACTGCACTTATCACGCAGGCAAAACCTGATTAGTCAATGAATTGTCATTGTGCTATCAGGTTTTTTTCGTTTCAGGGGAAACAAAATGCAGATCGCAAAAATTTTAAACAACAATGTGGTCGTTGCCCTAAATGAACAACAGCAAGAAATTGTCATCATGGGGCGTGGACTCGCCTTTCAAATGAAGGTTAATGACTTTATCGATCCTAAAAAAATAGAAAAAATCTTTGAGTTACGTAGCCATGAATTAACAAACCGACTAAGTGAATTGTTGAGCCAAATACCGATTTCTGTCATGAAAGTCTGTGACAAGATAATTGAAAATGCGAAAAGTAAACTTGGCAGCCTACATGAAAGCTTATATATCGTTTTAACTGATCACTGTAATTATGCAATTGAAAGGCAACAAAAAGGCCTCGCTATCACTAATACCATGTTATGGGAAATTCAGCGACTTTATCCCAAAGAGTACCAGTTGGGATTAGCGTCACTGGCCTTAATTAAGCAAGATTTAGAGATTGAATTACCCATCGATGAAGCTGGGTTTATCGCGTTACATTTCGTTAATGCACAATTGACGGGTGAAATGCCAATTGTCATGGAAACGATGGAAATCATGAATGAAATCATGAATATCGTAAAATATCACCTACAAATTGAATATCACGAGGACACGCTAAGTTACCAGCGGTTTGTGACTCATTTGAAATTTTTCACCCATCGAATGATGAGCAATGAACCTGTTCCTAATGACGATATTGCAATGCATCTTGTCATCAAAGAAAATTATTCAATTTCTTGGAAATGTGCCGAAAAAGTCAGTACTTTTTTAGCCAAGAAATATCAACGCGACTTAACAGATGAAGAACGAATGTATCTCACCATTCATATAGAGCGTATTAGGAAAGAAAAATCGTCACATAAATGACAGGAAGTAAGCCTAAAACTATTTATTAATACAAACTAATAAAAACCAGATGGATTGTTACTGCCTTCCGGCAGGCAAAACCTGATTTATACCACTAATCTTATTCGTATTGGTGGTAAGTCAGGTTTTTTTTTGCTTATTTATCAATAGTAATGTGGCTTTCATTATTGAGGTAATAAAGGAATTAATTATGAAATACCAAGCCTTAGCGGAACAAATTATCGAAAACGTTGGAGGAAAAGACAACGTTGTTGATTTAATACATTGTGCAACACGCCTACGCTTTAAACTAAAAGAAAGCCAAAAATCCAATGCAGAGCAATTAAAGCAAAGCCCTGAGATTATTACCGTGGTCGAAAGTGGTGGTCAGTTTCAAGTTGTAATAGGCAATCACGTTAACGAAGTTTTCCAAGCCGTTAACCAATTACTCGATACAACGCCAAATTCAATCAATCAGCGCCCAAAAACAGATGAAAACGCAGTAAAAAAAGATAAAGAAAACCTATTTAGTTACTTTATCGATATCGTTTCTAGCATCTTTACCCCTATTTTAGGCATTATGGCCGCTTCGGGTATTTTAAAAGGGTTGCTATCATTATCAGAAGCATTAGGTTGGTTATCCTCAAGCAGTGGTACTTATCAAATCTGGTTTGCGGCAAGTGACGCTTTATTCTATTTTTTCCCTCTCGTGCTCGGCTATACCGCAGGAAAAAAATTTGGTGGAAGCCCATTTGTAACGATGACGATTGGTGGGGCACTCATTCACCCAATGATGATGAGTGCTTTTCAACAAAGCCTCATTGCTGGCACTCCACCTGAATATTTTTTAGGTATCCCAGTCACTTTTATTAATTATGCGGCTTCTGTTATTCCGATCATTTTCGCTGCTTGGTTAAGCTGCCTGCTTGAGAAGCGGCTAAACCAAGTTTTACCTTCAACAATGAAGAATTTCATTACGCCTTTCCTGTGCTTACTCATTATTGTCCCGCTTACTTTCCTTGTTGTTGGGCCTTTAGCAACATGGGTAAGCATGTTAATTGCGGAAAGCTTCCAAGCTATTTATAACTTTGCCCCTGTTATCGCTGGTGCCTTCATGGGTGCAGTTTGGCAAATATGCGTTATTTTCGGCTTACATTGGGGAATTGTCCCAATTGGTATTAATAACTTAAGCGCCCTAGGCCACGATGCGCTGTTCCCTCTACTACTTCCCGCTGTAGCAGGGCAAATTGGCGCCACTTTAGGTGTTTTGTTAGCCACAAAAAATGCAAAAATGAAAATCATGGCGGGCTCTTCAGTCACGGCTGGCTTATTTGGTATCACGGAACCTGCCGTTTATGGTGTTACCCTTCCTCTTCGCCGACCTTTTATTTTTGGCTGTATTGGCGGTGGTGTTGGCGGTGCAATTGTCGGCTATAGCCAAACACTGACATTCTCATTTGGCTTGGTTAATATTTTCACTTTTGCACAGATCATCCCTGAACACGGTATTGATAATACCGTTTGGGGAGCCATTATTGGTACAGCACTCTCTTTCTTATTTGCTGCTACCGCAACCCGTTTTTTTGGTATAAAAAAAGAAGCAATATCTCCTGAAACACCCATTAAAGCGGATATTGCCTCTACACCTCATGAAGCACCTAATGAAGTTCTTGCCCCCCTGAGCGGTGCAGCTATCCCATTAAAAGATACCCCAGATGAAACTTTTGCAAGTGGTTTACTTGGGCAAGGTGCCGCCATTATTCCAAGTACAGGGGAAGTCTATGCGCCATTCGATGGTGAAGTGAGCTCATTATTTAAAACTGGCCATGCATTAGGGCTGTTAAGTCAAAGCGGCATTGAACTGCTCATTCATGTGGGGATCGATACCGTAAAACTAGATGGGCTTCATTTTTCACCTCAAATTAAACAAGGTGATGTATTCAAAGCAGGTGATTTATTGCTGACATTTGACCGAGAAAAAATTCTCGAGGCAGGATATGACTTAACAACCCCTGTCATTGTTAGCAACAGTGATGATTATGCGTCAATCGAGTTTGTTGAACTCAATAAATCAATTCAACGCGGTCAAAAATTTATCACCGTCAACCACAAATAAGGAGCTAGGCATGGTTAAATTTCCAAATTCATTTTTATGGGGTGGCGCAATTGCAGCCAATCAAGCTGAAGGTGCTTATTTAACTGCGGGTAAAGGACTCAGCACATCTGATGTTCTGCCTCATGGCATATTTGGCTCATTAATTGAAAGAACGCCAAATGAGAGTTTTATTAAAGATATTGCCATCGATTTTTATCATCAATATAAAACCGACATCGCACTTTTCGCTGAAATGGGTTTTACCTGCTTACGCACCTCTATTGCATGGAGCCGTATATTTCCACTTGGTGACGAATTAACAGCTAATGAAGAAGGCCTCGCTTTTTATGATAGTTTATTTGATGAAATGGCGAAATATAACATTCAACCTGTTATTACTTTATCCCACTATGAAATGCCCTACCACCTAGTGACACAATATGGCGGTTGGGGAAACCGTAAAACAATTGAATTTTTCGAACGTTATGCGCGTACAGTCTTTGAGCGCTATAAAGATAAAGTCAAACTGTGGCTGACATTCAATGAAATCAATATGTCTTTACATGCACCAATGACTGGCGTAGGCCTGCCTGAAAATAGTTCTCCTTCAGCAGTTTACCAAGCAATTCACCACCAGCTCGTTGCCAGTGCAAGAGTCACGAAAGCCTGCCATGACATTATTCCTGATGCCAAAATCGGTAATATGTTATTAGGGGGGCTTGTTTATCCATTAACCTGTAAACCTGATGATGTGTGGGAAACCCTGACGGAAAATCGTAAATGGCTGTTTTTTGGTGATGTACAGTGTAGAGGGCAATACCCAGGCTATATGCTGCGTTATTTTAAAGACCAGCAAATTAATATTACGATAACAGAAGAAGATAAGCGTGATTTACAGCATACCGTGGATTTTATCTCATTCAGTTATTATATGACGGGCTGTGTGACTGCAGATAAAGATGAATATGAGAAAAAACGCGGAAATATTCTCAGCATGGTTCCAAATCCTCATTTAGAAAGTTCAGAGTGGGGATGGCAAATAGATCCCAAAGGGATTAGAACACTTTTAAATTTATTATGGGATAGATACCAAAAACCATTATTTATTGTTGAAAATGGATTAGGCGCTATTGATGAAATAACGCCTGAGGGAGAAATTATTGATGATTATCGTATTCAATATATAAACAACCATTTAGTTCAGATACACGAAGCCATCCAAGATGGTGTAGACATTATGGGCTATACCAGCTGGGGGCCAATCGATATTGTTAGCGCATCCAAAGCTGAAATGTCAAAACGCTATGGTTTTATTTATGTTGACCGTGACAACCAAGGCAATGGCTCTCTCGAAAGAAAACGTAAAAAAAGCTTTTATTGGTATCAAAGTATTATTAAGAGCCAAGGAGAGTTATTACGCTAATAAAATAAACACCTCAATATAATAAAAACCATCTCGGGATAATTTATTTATCTCGAGAGCCCTTAGATTAAAAAAACAACTGCATAAACCCATTATTTACTATTGGGTTAAGGCAAACTATTGCTAATAGGTTATTTCCGACATGAATAAAAAACTATTATTCTCTTTGTTATTTTTAACGTTACCTGCTACCGCGAATGAGCAACAATGGAATGGAACTGTTTTAGGCTTTGAACCCGCCCCTAAAGGAATATTTGGCGATATGTTAGGAATACGTCCTATATTATCCGACCACGGTTTTTCATTTCACAGCAATTATTTGAGCCAAGTCGCCTATAATGCAGGGGGTGGCTACAATAATGATAAACATACTGCTTATATCGACCAATTTGCTTTTACATTCACACAAGACCTTGAACGTTGGACAGGTATTCCTGATGCCCGTATTGAAGGAAATATTGTCAATCGAAACCATGAAGACAACCTGACCGTTAAACGCCTGCAAGACCCTCGGGTACCGAATAACGACCTTGCACAAGAAAGCTATGGGGGCGGTTCCATAACACGATTAGGATGGCTTACTTTCGCTCGTAGCTTTGATGACCGACGATTAACCTGGCGTATTGGTATGATGAACAAAGTACAAGAGTTCGACCAAATTATTCCTTGTGATTTCCAATTACTCAGCCAATGTGGTGGAAAATCAGCTAACGCCCTGACATGGAGTAACTGGAATATTCATACTTGGGGAACAACTGTTAGCTATAAAATCACCCCCGGAATCACCATCAAAACAGGGGTTATGGAGCAAAATCCTCAAGCGACAGATAGAAGCCATGCATGGAGTTGGTCAACCAAAGGCAGTAAAGGCATTTTATTACCTTTAGAAATTGAAAACCGTACTTTCGTCAATGGGTTGCCTGGTGCTTATAACCTGGGATTATTATATACCAATGCCAAACAGCATGATCTATATAAAGATAAAAGCTACAACAACACATGGTTTGCCTATGGCGGAATGAACCAACAATTAACTCGCCACCAAGACGATGAAAATCGAGGTTTAAGTTTATCTATTAGTGGCAGCTACCATGATGAGCGCAGTAATTTCATGAATTATGTTGTCTCAAGCTCCCTTCGCTACCGCGGGGCTTTTGATGCCAGACCTGAAGATTGGATTGGCCTCGGTGTTTCCTATATTGAGCTCAGTGACCACTTTGCAAAAAACCAAAAAATACAAAATGAGCAGCTAGGGATCACCGATTATAATGACCCGCTATATCATCCTATTACTTCAAACGCATTAAATGCAGAACTCTATTATCGCTTTAAGCCTGTTCATTGGTTGGAACTCCAACCAAGTATGCAATATTGGCATCAACCGGGCGGTGTCAAAAAAACATCAGATGCATGGGTCTTGGGGCTGAAAACTGTTTTAACGTTTTAAATGATATTACCGTTTATTTTATCTCTATTGATAAAGGGAGCTCCCCACTCCCTTTATCGCCAATAAATTAGCATTCTGCTTATTATTTTTTTACTATAGATAGACAAATTATCTTTGCTGTTTTTCTCACTCTATAATATTAAGCAGACAACTTCATGACCCGCACGCAGCGCCTACTCACATTATTGCAGATACTCAAAGAGAATCGCTATCCTATTACGGCAGAAGCACTTTCATCACAACTGCAGGTCAGCGTGCGTTCGATCTATCGGGATATAGAGTCATTACGTGACCAAGGTGCGGAAATTATTGGTGAAGCCGGTATTGGCTACCAATTAAAAACAGGTCTGTTATTACCGCCTTTAACTTTTGATGAAAATGAGCTCGAAGCCTTAATATTAGGTTTGCGTTGGGTAAAAAGTAACACAGATACAGAACTTAAAAACTCGGCAATACGAGCGATAAGTAAGATTAATGCGGTGGTGGCAGGTCATTCACAGAAAATCTTAAATCAAAATACCTTATTTGCCCCAACCACTCATTTCTATGACATTAATAACACAATAGCTAAAGATTTGCGTTTAAGCTTGCGCGAAGAATGCAAAGCTCAAATGACTTACCTAGATGGCCAAAACCAACCTAGCAAACGTATTATTTGGCCAATTGCGATTGGTTATATGAAAGATTCACAAGTGTTGGCCGCTTGGTGTGAATTACGTGAAAGTTACCGCCATTTTCGTTTAGATCGCATTCAGTCTTATCATGCTCTTTCAGATAAACTACCTTATCCCAAAAATTACCTACTAGAGCGCTGGCAAAAAGAAGTATTGTGCGTCTCTCCTGACAATTTCTGACACTCCGCTCCCTTATAGTAAGCACTCAACTTCATATAAGGAAATCACCATGAGCGAACTGGTTCTGTTTACTAATTCAATGTCACGTGGCAATACTGTCGACCTACTTTTAAAAATTTTAGACGTTCCTTACAAACGTATTGAATTAGACTATGGTGCAGATATGCACACAGCTGAATATCTTGCAATTAATCCCATGGCAAAAGTCCCTGCGCTTGTTGATGGTGATGCCGTCGTCACTGAAACCGCTGCAATTTGTTTGTATTTAGCAGATAAGTTTATTGAAAAAGGTTTAGCACCAGCTTTGAATGACCCTAAACGTGCAGATTACTACCGTTGGTTCTTATTTACTGCTGGCCCAATTGAATCTGCCTTTACCATCAATAATTTAGGCATTCAATTAGACGAAGAGCAACAAAAGTCTTCTGGTTTTGGTTCTGTCGAACGCACAATGGCTTGTTTAGAAGTGGGTTTAAACAGCGCGAAACCGTTTATTTGTGGTGAACAATTTACTGCTGTCGATGTGTATGTTGGCGCATTTGTGATGTTTTTAGTCAAATACCAAGTCATGGAAACCACCCCTGCGATGCAAAAATACCTTGATAGCTTAGCGACCATCCCCGCAATTACAGAACTGTTGGCGAAATAATGCAAAAAAAAGCTAAGTTCGAATGAACTTAGCTTTTAATTTAAATAACCAAGACTTAACGCATGGTCACAAATTCTTCTGCCGCTGTTGGGTGAATAGCAACAGTATTATCAAAGTCTTTTTTGGTTGCGCCCATTTTTAATGCAACTGCGAAACCTTGTAACATTTCATCCATACCAAAACCAATACCATGGATACCGACGATTTTTTCATCGTCGCCAACACAAACTAGCTTCATGCGGCAAGGCTGACGGTGCGAAGTAACCGCGGTGTACATTGCTGTGAAAGATGACTTATAACATTTAACTTTATCCGCGCCATATTTTTCAATCGCTTCTGGTTCAGTTAAACCAACAGTGCCAATTGGTGGGTGTGAAAACACCACAGTTGGAATATTACTGTAATCTAAGTGCTCATCCGGTTTATTATTAAATAAACGCTCAGATAAACGACGGCCAGCCGCAACCGCAACTGGGGTTAATTCAACCGCTCCAGTGTTATCACCCACCGCGTAGACACCCGGTACATTGGTGTTCTGGTATTTATCAACCTTGATATAGCCTTTTTCATTCAGTGCGACACCTGTGGCTTCAATATTCAGGTTATCAGTCATTGGTTCACGGCCAATTGCCCAAATTAATGCATCTACTGTTTGTTCTTGGCCATTTTCCAATTTTAATGTCAGTGAACCATCTGAATTTTTCACGACTTCTTTTGGAATTGATTCTGTGTGCAGTTTTGGACCTTCCGTATTCATGACTTCCACTAATGTTTCAACAATAAGTGGGTCAAATGAACGTAACGGGGCATGTTTACGCACGAATAAATGCGCCTCTGCACCTAAACCATTTAATACACCTGCGAGTTCAACGGCAATATAACCGGCTCCCACAACCGCAACACGTTTTGGCAAGGCTTCAAGTTCAAAGAAACCGTCAGAAGTCATCCCGTATTGCGCCCCTGGGATAGCAGGGATCACCGGGCGGCCACCTGTCGCAATCAAAATATGGTCGGCCGTATAGGTTTCACCATTCACTTCAACAGTATGCGCATCAATAAAACGCGCAAACCCATTGATAACATCAACTTTATTATTACCTAAGACACGGTCATAAGATTGGTGAATGCGGTCAATGTAAGCAGTACGGCTATCAATCAATGTTTTCCAGTCAAAACGATTAATTGTCGCATCAAAACCATAATCAGGGCCATAATTGCGAATAGCTTCAGAAATTTGTGCCGCATGCCACATTACCTTTTTAGGTACGCAACCCACGTTAACACAAGTCCCACCTAATGCTTTCGCCTCAATTAAGGCACATTTTTGCCCATACATTGCTGCACGGTTCATCGACGCAATACCACCGCTTCCGCCACCAATTGCGATATAGTCGTAATGTTTGCTCATAATTTGGTTATTCCCATTGATTGAATGATTTATGAATGCATTTTCTCGCATCATGCTATTGATTGTCATGGCATAAATAGCGCTTTACGATAGATAACACCTGTTAATTTAATTGGCGTTATCTATCAAAAATATAGGTTACTCTGGCACAATCCAGTCAACTAACGTATGTCCAGTGCCTTCTGGGACGAGTGTTTTATGTAACCACGGCAGCACATTCTTCATTTGCTGCTCAAGTTTCCAAGGTGGGTTGATCACTATCATACCAGACGCTGTCATTCCACGTTGGTCGCTATCAGGGCGTACCGCCAATTCAATTTGCAGTATTCTACGAATACCCGTTGCTTCTAATTGATTGACCATACGCTTAATTTGTTGACGTAATACAACAGGATACCAAATTGCATAAGTTCCTGTTGCGAAGCGTTTATAGCCTTCTACCACCCCTTTCACGACCGCTTCATAATCCGTCTTCATTTCATAAGGAGGATCCATCAGTGCAAAGCCACGTCGGCTCTGTGGGGGTAATTTCGATTTCAGTTGTTGATATCCATCTTCCTTGAAAACTTGTGCGCGGTTATCCCGTGAAAATTCGGTGCGCAATAATGGATAATCGCTCGAATGTAATTCAGTTAATACCAGTTTATCGTGTTCACGTAATAGATATTTTGCTAATAATGGTGAACCTGGGTAATAGCGTAAACGCCCATTATCATTCAATTGGCGCACAATATTCATGTACGGCAATAATTCCTCAGGCAAATCAGGTTGCTCCCAAATACGCGCAATCCCTTCAAGATATTCACCTGTTTTTTCTGCATGCTCCCCCGTTAATTGATAACGGCCAGCACCTGAGTGCGTATCTATATACAGAAACGGTTTTTCTTTCTCTTTCAGAGATTCAATGATCAAGCTCTGTACTGTGTGTTTTAACACATCAGCATGGTTGCCTGCGTGAAAGCTGTGACGATAACTTAACATGTAACGTTTATTTCCTGAGGAAATTCAATATTAGCCACTAGGATGACTATTATTAAATAGATTCTTTAAAGATAGCCTTTTTGAACAAAAAATAGACCGGATTTATTCTTCCGCCCCATTATAGCTAAATTTGGCTACAAATGTCATAACCATAGTCACGCTAAAATTCACATGACTGAAAAGAAACAAAACGCTATCCTAAACACAAATACCAAAACAAACAGAGGTAAATAATGAATAAACTACTCCTTACAACTAGTATTTGTATTGCTTTTTTTACTAGTGCATCAGTAATGGCAGCAAAAACACAAAATGGCTGCGAAATAAAAAAACAACGCATTGAAGAGCAAATTAATTACGCTAAACAACATGGAAATCAACATCGAGTTAGAGGATTAGAAGAAGCACTAGATAATGTGAATCGTTATTGCACACCAGAATCTTTATACCGTGATAGCCAAAAAGCGGTGGATGAAAAGACAGAAAAAGTGCAAGAGCGAGAGGCTGAGCTACAGGAAGAAAAATTAAAAGGTGATGACAGCGACAAAATTAAAAAACGAGAAAGAAAACTCGCAGAAGCTCAAGCTGAATTAAAAGAAGCCCAAGCTGAACTGCAAGTTTATAAAGATGCGCTTTAATTTCTAACGTCCCTTTTTCTCTGATTAATTAACCAGTTGCTTTGACTTTAAACAAACGTTCCAATGACTATTCATCTCTTAAAATAGTCATTGGGATGAAGTTACTGGCCAATTTAAGCTATAGTATTATGCATATCATTCATTTATAGGCATTAAATAGGTCGAAAAGTCAGACAATTTTTAGTTGCGGGAAAAGGGGATTAAATGTCGAATACGCAGGAAGAAGAACAAAAAGATACCAATAAACTGAAAGCGACACTGAATAGAAGCATTGATGGCAGTAAAAAAGCAGTGACCTTCTCAATGCGAGTTGTGGACTTTATTTGTGCAATTCCTTTTATTGCTCATATCATTCGTACCGTGCAACGCTTTAACGACCGAATGGGGAACCAGTTTGGGGCTGCAATTACCTATTTCTCCTTTCTCTCTTTAATTCCTGTTTTAATGTTTTCATTCGCCGCTGCCGGTTTTGTATTAGCCAGTAATCCTGAATTACTTGAAAAATTAGTTCGTGGAATTTCTGCAAATATTACTGACCCTACGCTCGCAAATACATTAGAAAGAACAATTGATACCGCAATACGTCAACGTACAACAGTGGGGCTGACAGGGTTAGCTTTAGCGGTATACTCAGGGGTTAATTGGGTTAATAACTTACGTTTAGCTATTTTGGCGCAATCACGCCCTGTGTGGGAGCGCAATGAAGATGAACATGAAAATATTATCTTCCGCTATATTCGCGACTTCTTTGCTTTAATTGGCCTACTTATTGCCTTAATTGTGACAATTACGCTTACCTCTGTTGCTGGCTCTGCACAAGCGACGATTGTCAGTACACTTGGGTTAGATGGTATAGAATGGCTTAAACCTGCTTGGACACTGATTGGCTTAACAATATCAATTACAGCTAATTTCCTGTTATTTTTATGGATTTTTTGGATCCTACCGCGCATGCAACATCGCCGTAAGTCACTCTTTAAAGGAACATTACTGGCTGCCATTGGGTTTGAAATCATTAAATCCATCATGACCTGGATTTTGCCTAACCTTGCTTCATCGCCTTCTGGAGCCGCATTTGGTTCAGTGCTTGGGCTAATGGCATTCTTCTACTTCTTTGCGCGTTTAACCTTATTTTGTGCAGCTTGGATAGCGACTGATGAACCAAAAGGTTCATTGGATAACGAAATGATTAAATAACAACTTGTTGGGGCGGTAAGACAAACCGCCCTACCACCGTTTAAAGCGAGCGTTTCATTTCTTCGGCCAACGTTCTAACCAATAAAGACGCTGACATCTCGCGAGCTTTCACCACATTCTGTCCCGCCCAATACGCCGCAAACTCATCACTACCTGACTTTATTGCCGCTGCATTGAGCTGCTTACCAATATCATAAACCAATGGATAATCAGGTAATTGACTTGTCTCATAGCCGTTACCTGCTCGAATAAATTGATTAATAATCCCTCTCGCTGGGCGCCCTGAAATTGCAGACGTTAGTTGAGTGTGATCCGCTGTTTGCTGCTTGACCTTAGCCCGATAGCCTGTATTCGCGGCAGATTCAGGGCAAAGCAAAAATGCAGTGCCCAATTGAGCGGCAGCAGCACCGCAGTCTAAAGCCATATTAATACCTTGCCCATCCATCATGCCACCAGCTGCAATCACTGGTAAATCAATATGTTGAGATATTAACGTCACTAATTCATAAGTGGTCAGTTCTTCATCTAAAGCCTGCAAATCAAATATGCCTCGATGCCCTCCCGCTTCAATACCTTGCGCGACAACAGCATCAATTCCAGCCAATTCAACTTGTTGTGCTTCTTGTAAATTCGTTGCCGTCGCCATGGTATAAATACCATGTTGTTTCAATTGCTGGACTACCTTGATGGATGGAATATTAAAATGAAAACTCACTACTGCAGGTTTTGTTTCAAGTAACATAGATAACATTTCTGAGTTATCTAAAAAAGTGTCATAAATTTCATTGAGATAGGAAGGTGGAGTCTCATTAAATTGAGCAAAATAAGGCGCCAAATACTGGCTCCATGCCAGTTCATTATCAGGATGACGTTTCGCAGGTAAATGGCAGAATAAATTGACATTGAATGCTTTACTTGTCAGTGCTTGCGTTTGAGTAATCAATTGGCGAGCTTGTTCCACTGAATTTGCACCTAGGCCTAGTGAGCCAAGCCCGCCCGCCTCTGAAACTGCAGCGGCTAGCGCTGGGGTGGAAACTCCTGCCATCGGAGCTTGTATAATGGGATAACGCAAGCCTAACCGTTGTAGAAATGTATTCGAGTTGTTCATGCTATTTCCTTTACATCAATATCTGGGTACATTTTATGTTCTTATATTGAGAACAAACATAGCACCAAATTTATATAAAAAGAAAAAACACTTACCATAGTATGGCTGCCATATTACTACTTTCAGCGCATGTAAAGCGTACATTGGTTCGTATGAATATGATTAAGATGGCATGTATCCTCATCTTAATCATTTAATAATGAGATTATTATGACCAGCTCTATTCAACAACTCGAAAATTTAACTTGTGGTGTCGTCCTTTACTACCATAATCAATCCCAAAATAGCGTGGGAACCTTCTGCGCTAGAGGAGCAGATCTTGAAGGTATGCCCCTCTCTGTTGATACACCGCTGCGAATTGCCAGTAATACAAAGACATTTACTGCGGCTACAATTTTACGTCTTGCTGAAATGGGGAAACTTAGTATTTATGATGCAATATCTGAATATATTGACCCACAATATAATGCGCTACTCAGTACCCAATATAACACTCACACTATCACCATTCGCCATTTACTGGAGCACAGCAGTGGCCTACTAGACCATGCTGATGGTGACTACCTCAAAGCCGTTCTTAAGCAGCCTAATTATGTTTGGAGCCGAACAGAGCAAGTCGAAATGTACATGCGTAAACAATTTCCAACGTTTTCGCCTTCTAAATCCTTTATTTATTCAGATACGGGTTATATTTTGCTCGGTAATATTATTGAACGAATTACGGGACAATCTCTTGGCCTAGCTGTTAGGGAGCTTTTGCATTTCGACTCTATTGGTCTTGAAAGCGCATATTGGGAGTCATTAGAACAACTACCGGAAATCGCGACACCACGGGCTCGTCAATATTTAGGTAAATGGGATGGCACACATATTCATGCCTCCATGGATGCCTATGGCGGTGGTGGTTTAGTTATGTCCTCGAAACAAATGGCGATATTTCTAGAAGCGCTGTTTGAGGGAAATATTTTTTCATCACCAAATACGCTAGAGACTATGCTAAGTATGGGTTCTCACGATGGCGCAGAAAATTATAGATTGGGCATCATGGTAAGTGTTGTCAATGGCATCACCCTGTATTCCCATTTAGGTTTTTGGGGCTCTGTAGCCTATTACGCACCAAAAGCAAAAATCAGTGCGGCGGGGTTTGTTGATGACAGAGAGTCACGAGAGACGCTGATCCACGTTATTGAATCGCTATTAAGCCAACAACATGAAATGAAAAGATAACCACTGGATATTCAATGGCTATCTTTTCATATAACTATTTTTTCATATTTATTGTGCAGTAGATTTTTCTTCTACAGGTGAAGCAGGTGCGGCTTCTGTTGATACTGGCGCTGCAATCTGAGGCCATAGCACTTTGGTAAATTTCTGGCGAATTTGTTCCGCATCCATCAATTGCTTATCTTTTGGCTGCGCTAATACAAAAGCAGCTTCTTGAGATAATAACCTGCGGGCTTCCATATTAACGTGTTCAAGGCTCTGTGACGCCAAGAAGGCTTGCCTTAACCGCTGATACTGTTCAGGAGCGATATCAACGACCCCATTTTGTTGGGAAATCAAACGTTGGCTAATCAGAACGTCGGTACTCGTACGCGCATAAGCGGCAAACAACTGTGATAACTGCACCTGTTTCTCTTTGAGCATGTCGTCAAATAACTCAGCCGCAATACCATTTTGGTTAATTGATGCAAGCTCACTCGCGACAATGTCTGTCACCGCTGCCATTTTTTCAGGCGCTGCCGTGACCGTTAATGTACAACTGGCTTTTTGATATTGCACACGACAATCTAACCCCGGAACGACTTCCCCTTGATTAAATTTTTGATTGAACGCTTTTTGCAAGGAGCGATAAACTGCTTCACGCGCTAAGTCACTGGACCAATAACGCAGTAAGACATTTGAGTCTTTAATGGGTAGCCAATCAATATCCCAAATTAATGAAAGCGTGTCCTGTGCAGGTTGTTCCTGCAAGATATCAATAGATTGTGGTTTTACTGACGATAACACGGCAACAGAAACCGGTTCAGAGCGCCGACCTTCTAATGAAGAAAAATTTTGTGAAATTGAATCAGATAACATTCGAGCATCCACATGGCCCGCGACATACAATGTCATGACATCCGGTGTATACCATTTTTGATAAAAAGAATTCACACTTTCAAGCGCCACAGCACCATTCGGTTTTTGGCCTGGGTCGTACCCCATCATTGTTGATCCCTTTAAACGCGCTCGCCAAACAGGATCGTTGGCATTTAAAGGTAGTGTTGCAACTGGGACATTTTGTGCCGTCAAACCATTATGCAATGTCGTTTCTGTATACTCAGCACCTGCAACAGAAGTTGCTAACCAACTTAGCGCTTGCTTGATTAGGTCTGGGCGATTATTGGGTAAACTTAAGCTATAAATAGTGTAGTCATAGGAAACAACAGCGGGTGGAATTGGCATGTCAGGGTCTGCTGCCTGACGCCAGAATTCTTGTAATGTTGCAGTTGGAAACGCTTCTGTTTGATGAAACAACGCCATTTTAGGAATGAGGTAACTGTATCCTTTCTCGCTCGCTTTTTCTGTTAATGAGCCTGTTTTAATTGCTAACCTGAGCTGGATACGGTCATTTGGACGTTGTGGTGTTTGTAATAATTGCCAGCTAAAGCCATTTTCTAGCTTCCCTTGCTGCCATGCTGGATCGGGTTGTAAGGACTCAGCCCCCGCTAAATGCGCGACGGAGAATAATACAACACCAATGATATACCGAACTTTCAAGCCCTGCATGTAAACCCCTATGTGTTTTATATCTTTATATTTAACCGCGAATAACGACAGATAAATTAACGAAAAACGCGAACTTATCGGGTTAAACGATATAGTTTGGCTTTATTCCATTTTTCATTGTCACCACTATAACGATATTAGACCATAAAGCTGAGTTCATGTTCATGGCTTAGTCTGATTTTTGCTGTTTTCTTTGACGATTATACCCTTTTGCAAGTAAACCGAGCTCATCGTCACGATGATATTCAGACACAGTAATTTGATTAACTTCAGAATTTGTCTGTAATTCAATTGCGATTTTACGCAGTGGCCTTATTATCATTCGGCTGACACACCACGTCATTCCAATAGCAATAATGAGCACCAACAGCAAATAAGTGGTTGTCATCAATGCGAGTGTGTTTAGCGCGAACCGATAAACACGGTTAGGGTCAACCTGTAATGTTAAATACCCTTGAGGCTTCGCTTGCAACACAACATTGCCGTATGCATACAGCGGCACGGTCATTTCGACAGGTATCCCCACAAAATGCGTTACCCAATCAGGTATCGGCTTAGGCGTTGCAAAGCTTAGATTCATTACCGTTGTGCCATCAACCGTAATAATCGCATTTCCCATAATGCCTGATGTTTTTAAGCTTATCAGTAGCCGTTTGACTTCGTTAAGGTCAGAACTTAACAATGAATCTGTTAATGGTTCTTGAATTTGCACTACAGCGTTACTAAGTTGGTCTAAATAATCTTGCTTACGTTGGTCAACTAAATAGCTGAATTGAATAGCTAAAAAAAGCGCAAGTGATAGCAACGTAATCATAAAGAATACGACCATACTTTTTAATGTTAGTGAGCGTTGGACTCGGGTATTCATTTGGCCACAACCTTTCTAATCAAGCAGCTTTTTTAAAGAAAACGGAAACGTCAGCCAGTATACTTGATTTTATCTGCAAAAGAGTAGCTTAAAAAGAAAGATTGGGTATTTAGGACAAACAACACGTTAAAATAGCTTAAAGGCACACTTGAATAAAAAACGGTAGAAAATCAGCCTTTTCTACCGTTTCACACATTAACTCATAACAATCGTCTGTTTTTCATCTTCATCAACCGCAAAGCACGCAACCAACTGTTGGTTATATTCCTTCAGTGTTGGCTGGAATTGCGTACACTGACCGAATGCTCTACGACAACGCGCTGCAAATGCGCACCCCGGCGGCGGGTTCAAAGGGCTTGGCAACTCTCCCGTTAACTTAATACGTTCGCGCCGAGCATCTGGGTTCAATCTCGGTGTAGCGGATAATAACGCTTGGGTATAAGGGTGAAGAGGGTTATTAAAAATCTGCTCTTTTGTCCCTTTCTCCACACAGCGGCCTAAATACATCACCATGACTTCATCAGCGATATGCTCTACCACCGATAAATCGTGTGAAATAAAGACATAAGACAAACCTAAATCTTGCTGTAAATCCATCATCAGATTTAATACTTGAGCACGAACAGACACATCCAGTGCGGAAACGGGTTCATCTGCAACCACGATATCAGGGTCAAGCATTAAACCACGAGCTATCGCGATACGTTGACGTTGGCCACCAGAAAACATATGGGGGTATCGGCTATAGTGCTCTGTTTTCAAACCCACTTTAGCCATCATGGATAATACTTTTTCTTTGCGTTGCTCTTTCGATAACGAAGTATTAATCAATAGCGGCTCTTCCAAAATTTGCCCCACCTTTTTACGTGGGTTCAGCGAGCCATAAGGATTTTGAAATACAATTTGGATTTTTTGGCGACGCAATTTCTCTGCAGACTTATCTTTTACTAACAAGTCTTGGTCTTGATAATACAACTCACCTTCAGAAGGTTGCTCAATCATGGTTAATAAACGACCCAATGTCGATTTACCACAACCGGACTCCCCAACCACTGCCAGTGTTTTACCTCTTTCTAGTTCAAAAGAGACTCCATCCAATGCTTTTAAGGTTTTCTCAGCAGCAAAAACCCCTCTTTTGACAGAATAATATTTTTTCAAATCCACCGCTTTGAGCAATGGAGTGTGTTGTTTGTCACTCATAGTGTTGGCCTCCCCATATCATCCAGCGGCATATGGCATTTGACTTGGCGATCACCAACGGTTTGTAACATTGGCTCTTCTTGACGGCATATCTCCGTTGCATACGGACAACGTGGGTTCAATAAACAGCCCACTGGCCTATCGTATTTTCCCGGTACCACACCAGGAAGCGAGGCTAAACGGGATTTATTCGTCGCAAATTCCGGCAAGGCACGTAATAGCGCTTGTGTATAAGGATGGCGTGGATGTTTAAAAATATCACTTGCTTTGGCGGACTCAACCACCTGCCCCGCATACATCACAATAATATGATGTGCAGCTTCTGCCACTAAAGCGAGGTCATGAGTGATAAGCACTAATGCCATATTTTCTTGTTGCTGCAATTCCAACAACAATTCAATGATTTGGGCCTGAATAGTGACATCTAGCGCTGTTGTCGGCTCATCTGCAATCAATAATTTAGGTCGACATGCGATCGCCATAGCAATCATCACACGCTGGCTCATTCCTCCTGACAACTGGTGAGGATACACATCTAAACGTGATTGTGGGTCAGGGATCCCCACCATATCTAACAGGTCGATAGCCCGCTGTTTGCGTGTACTTTTGCTCCCGCCTTGATGCACTTTCAATGCTTCAATGATCTGATACCCCACGGTAAAACAAGGGTTTAAACTGGTCATCGGATCTTGGAAAATCATCGCAACATCGGCACCAACAATCTGCCTGCGTTCTTTTTCAGGGATCGACAGCAAATCACGTCCATCAAATTTTAATGAATCTGCCATTACTTTCCCGGGGTAATCGATCAACCCCATAATCGCGAGTGAACTCACCGATTTACCTGAACCCGACTCACCAACAATACCAACGACCTGGCCTTTATCAACGCTATAGCTGATGCGGTCAACGGCGCGAAACGGTGCTTTTTCGTCTCCGAAATGTACCGAAAGTTGTTCTACATTTAACAATGCCATTTGGTTACCTCATCACTGCTTGAGTTTTGGATCAAATGCATCACGTAACCCATCACCCATCAGGTTGAACGCAAGCACCGTCAATAAAATTGCTAATCCAGGAAAAGTCACTACCCACCATGCGCTTTGTGCAAATTGCAACACATCAGACAGCATCGTTCCCCATTCAGGAGTCGGTGGCTGTGCGCCCATTCCGAGGAAACCCAAAGCAGCCATATCTAAAATGGCATTCGAAAAACCTAAAGAGGCCTGTACAATCAAAGGTGCCAAACAGTTAGGCAAAATATTGACAAACATTTGACGAGCCGCTCCTGCACCCGCAACTCGGGAGGCAGTGACATAATCACGGTTGACTTCCACCAGTACTGCCGCACGCGTCAGCCTGATATAATGTGGCAAGGCAACAAACGTCAAAGCAATAGAAGCGTTAACAATGGACGGGCCGAAAATGGCCACCAGCACCAATGCTAATAATAGGCTTGGTAATGCCAGCATGATGTCAACAACTCGCATAATTAATGCGTCAACGACACCGCCAAAATAACCTGCGATTACTCCGATGGTAACACCCGCAATTAGTGATAATACGACCACCAAGCAGCCAACTAACAGCGATAAACGAGCGCCATACATTAAGCGAGAGAGTAAATCACGCCCAATATCATCAGTACCTAAAATAAATTGCCAACTTCCCCCGTCCTGCCAAACAGGTGGAACAAGTAAAAAATCACGAAATTGTTCATCTGGGGCATGCGGAGCTAATACTCCCGCAAAAATCGCAATCAGCACCATCAGGATAATGTAGAACATCCCGACAACGGCCCCTTTGTTACGTTTAAAATAGTGCCAAAACTCTTGTAATGGTGTCATCGGCTGCGGGGCGCTGACAACAGTTGGCTCAGTAGATTGAGACATTTAGCGCTCCTTATTTCTTATGACGAATACGTGGGTTTACAATGCCATACAGCACGTCGACCACTAAGTTTACGAGGATGATCAGTGTAGCAACCAGCAGGACGCCCCCTTGTACTACAGGGTAGTCACGGCGCTGTAGTCCTTCGATTAACCAGCGTCCTAACCCAGGCCATGAGAAAATAGTTTCTGTTAAAATAGCCCCTGCTAGCATCACCCCAACCTGTAAGCCAATTACCGTGACCACTGGTAATAATGCGTTGCGTAATGCGTGAATTAAAATGACGCGCGCGCGGCCAAGACCTTTGGCACGAGCAGTCCGAATATAGTCTTCTCCCAACACTTCCAACATTGACGAGCGAGTCATGCGCACAATAACGGCTAATGGGATCGTACCTAAAACAATAGAAGGCAATATTAAGTGCTCTACTGCATCAATAAAGTCACCATCCTCCCCCCAAATTAGGGTATCAATTAGCATAAAACCGGTCAGAGGCTGGGAGTCATCAAGAAAAACGGTGTCACTGACTCGGCCGGCTACTGGAGTGAGGTCTAACTGCACCGACACTAGCATGATGAGCATGATCCCCCACCAGAAGATAGGCATTGAGTAACCCGTTAAAGAAAGGCCGATTGCAGTATGGTCAAAAATTGACCCACGTTTTACTGCCGCTAAAACTCCAACAGGGATCCCAACAGAAACCGCAAAAATCATGGCGCAAGTGGCCAGTTCAACTGTCGCTAAAAAACGAGGTAAAAACTCTTCCCACACACCAATACGGCTTTTTAGGGAAATCCCTAAATCACCATGAAATATCCCATTGATGTAATGGAGATATTGCTTCCAAAGTGGCTGATCAAGCCCTAGTTCAGCCATTAAATAAGCATGCCTTTCAGGGGATAATCCCCTTTCACCTGCCATGATCATCACCGGGTCACCCGGGATCATGTGGACAAAAGCAAAGGTTAATAATGTAATACCGATAAACGTGGGGATCACAAGCCCCAATCGTCGGAGGATAAATTGCAACATATCCTGAATCTCTTTAATAATGCCGTTGACGGCTCTTAGTCCGTTTGGCTACTCAGAAAATCGCTTTTCCGGGTGCTCACAAACAACTTAACTTTTCCGCTTCTTCTAGAGAAGAAAACGCCCTCCGCTCTAAACCAGCAACGAAGGGCATAGACAGATTAGATACGATTACTTCTCAATATCGACGTTTTCGAAGTGGTGTTTGCCTAGTGGGTCAACCACATAGCCTTTGACTTCTTTACGTACCGGCTCAAACACCGTGGAGTGTGCAATGATGAGGGCTGGTGCCTGTTCATTCATCACAACTTGCGCTTGCTTGTACAGTTCAACTCGTTTGTCGTGATCTGCTGTTTGGCGTGCTGGTTGGATCAAGTTCTCAAAGCTTTCATTACACCATTTTGAGTAGTTAGAACCTTGCTCTTTTGCGGCACAGCTAAATAAGGTTGCAAAGAAGTTATCAGGGTCCCCATTGTCACCCGTCCAACCCATCATTACCGTTTGTGGCTCGCCATCTTTCGCACGTTTGAGGTATTCGCCCCACTCATAGCTGACAACTTTTGATTTAACGCCAACTTTTGCCCAGTCTGCTTGGATCATTTCCGCCATACGGCGTGCATTTGGGTTATATGGTCGTTGAACAGGCATCGCCCACAGGTCTATCTCAAAACCATTCGGGAAACCCGCTTCTGCTAATAAGGCTTTGGCTTTTTCAGGATTATATTCGTAATCATTCACAGCGTCGTTATAGCCCCACATTGTCGGCGGGATCAGGTTTTTCGCTTTTTGGCCTGCACCTTGATAAACCGCTTCAATAATTGCATCTTTGTTCACCGCCATAGACAGCGCTTGGCGAACTTTTTGATTATCTAACGGTTTTTTCTCGACATTATAAGAGAGGTAACCGACGTTTAGGCCTGGTTGCTCCATTAACGTAATGTCTTTATCTTGCTTCATACGCTCTAAATCAGCCGGATTTGGATATGGCATGACTTGGCATTCATTTTTCTGCAGTTTTGCATAACGAACGGAAGCATCTGGCGTGATAGAGAAGACTAAACGGTCAAGTTTAGGTTTTGTGCCCCAATATTGGTCGTTGGCTTTATAAAGAATACGGGAGTCTTTCTGATACTGTTGCAGAACAAATGGGCCTGTTCCAATTGGGTTTAAGTCTACTTTTTCTGGCGTACCCGCTTTCAACATCTGGTCTGCATATTCAGCAGAAAGAATGGATGCGAAATCCATTGCCATATCCGCTAAGAATGGAGATTCAGGACGAGTTAACGTAATTTTTACTGTGTTATCATCGACTTTTTCAACTTTATCGATAATTTTATCCATATCCATTCCCATAAAGTATTCATAGCTGCCACCTGAAACTTTATGGTATGGGTGATTTGCATCTTTTTGACGCATAAATGTATAGATTACATCGTCCGCATTCAAATCACGGCTTGGCTTAAATTCTTTATTCGAGTGCCATTTGACACCTTTACGTAGATGGAAAGTATATTCTTTACCATCATCACTCACTTCCCAGCTTTCCGCTAGGCCCGGTTCGATTTCCGTCGTTCCTAATTTGAATTCCACTAAGCGGTTATACAGTGGAATTGAACTTGCATCATAGGTTGTTCCTGACGTGAACAACTGTGGGTTAAAGCCCTCAGGGGAGCCTTCTGAACAATAAACTAACGTTTTTGCCTGTACTGATGCTGATACTGCTAATGCTGCCAATGTAAGCCCTACAGTCAGTAGACCTGTCTTTTTAATAGAGCGCATCTGTATGCTCCTATGGTGTTCATGTTGTTTTGCTTGATGCCTAAATCCGTCATAAAAGCGACAGATGTAGTATCTGTATTTTTTGTTATTCATTGTGCAATTAATCAACTGTTACTCACTTCGTCAATAGCCACATTTATGACTCACCCACAATCTATGTAACATATTAGAAACAATTAGCACTGCAATTTAGCTTAAAATTTCACAGTAGAGGACAAGATGCAGGCGTTATAACCATATAATCAATAGTGAATAGGGTTTTATGTTGAGGTTATTTATTTTTATATTTGTGATTAAGTGCTGAATTACTGAACGAATATAGTGCTTTTATTGGTGTAGTGCGAAATAAAACACTAAAGAGAATTGATATGGAAATTATTTTAGTATGTAATAATTTAGTTTGTTTTATAAGCAAATAAAAAACATTCAGCTGACTATGCTAAACAAAATTTTAACCAACTGATAACTTAAAGAATAAAATAACACTGATAAGGGTTTGTATTCTATTTGCCCAAATACAGAATATGCTTTAATACCAACGATAAAAGCTACAATTACCTAGTATTAATTCGGTCATTCCTCAATGATACAATTGTCTATCTTAACTCTATGATTTAACTAATAATGAACCCTTACCTGAAGACCTGTACTCATTGAATTCACCAACAGCTGATCAGTTTGCCAAATTGGAGTCTCCGTAAATAAATGATATGACAAACGCCCTATTTGGCCTTTAGCTCCGACTCTACCACCCAGCAATAGATTTTCTTTCCAAAAGGTCCCCCTATCATTTGATGTTGTTCCTAAACCTAACGAGGTATATAAAGCCATATATGGCCATGGGCTCTGCCAGAGGACCTCACTTTGTAGCTTTAAACTATTATCCCCCATATCAAAGGACTCGGCTCCTCCAATAAAACCGCTAACGCCTCCAAAACCAATAAATGACTCTTGCTCTAATAAAACATCTAACTTATCACGACTTAGTTGCACATCAAGTTGGCTTTCATATTGAAAAGGAGAGGCCACCCTCATTGCAGAAGCCGAAACTTGTAAAACCTGTGGCTTATTTAAACCTGTAACTTGCTGTGCATTTGCACCAAACCAGCTAGTTCCTTGTTTATACTTTAATGCAATTAAAGCGCTACCCTGTAAGAAGTTAACCTGATGAGTCAGCTCACCAATAATGTAATGAGCCAAACGTTGTTGTGTTTGTAAGTGTAGGTTGGACAAAAACGTGTCGCTCCTTTGGCTTTCAGACCCTAGGCTTAATGAAGTCATCGCGTTTTCTGTTCGCTTTAATAAATACTCGGCTTGTAATAATAAGAAACTGTTATGCTGCTTCAGTGGTAGAACAACATCATTGCTGGCAATGACCGTTTTATTTTTCTGGTATCCACTCAATATTGAAAACAACCAGTATTGATAAGGAAGAGAATAAAACAGCATGGCTGATTTGACTTCGGTTTCTTCGGTGTTGCTAAATTGACGGCTAATATTTGAATATAAAAAATCATTTAGTAACAAAGGATTAGCAACCATAAAAGTATGGCTAACTGTATTTGTATTGCCTACCTGATGGGCCTTTGAGTGTGACTCAAAGGAGAGAGTACCTTGAAATTCGCGCCGATGCTGGCCTAGCACTATAATTTGAGTGGCGTTTTCATGCTTATCATCTGCAATTAATTTGACTTGAAAAGGGATTAAAGATGCATTTTTTAAGTTATACAAACCTTGCTCAACTTGTCGCAGATTAAGCGTATCCCCTAGCTGAAAAGGAAATATATGTTGAAGTGATTTATCTTCTGCCTGCTCATGTTGATAAACCACTGAAGAAACTGTTCCTGCTATTATTTTTGCTTGCAAGATACCAAATAGAAAAGTTTGCTCTGGGTAATACAAGTAAGAGGTTAAATAGCCTGCATGAACTAGCTCTGCCGTAATGTCATCCGCATATTTAAGCAAGCCTTGTTCATCAATGCACTGGCCTTCTATTTTTTGCCGCCATCTATTCACTTGGCTACGAGCGATTTCCTTTACTTGCTCAAGCCCAATGAAATGTACTTGATTCATCATGATACAAGTAGAGGGGACTTGGATAATACCATTTGGAGGCGCTATAGGCGTGCTATAAGCTTTAAAGCCAATAATGGTACAAAAACTGAATAAGAAGCAGCAAAGATGTATCGATAAAACGTTATCAACTTTCATTAACGAGTCCTTGTAATGAAAAAGCGTTTTTACCTAAAACAACATGAGTGAGTCAGCTTATATATCAACAGAGATAGGTTATTGAGTGCAAGCCAAGTTAGTCTGAAATAGTTGAGGTGAAAAATAGGAAGGGGTAAAAACGAAAAAACCCACCTCAATGAGGTGGGTTTTAGAATTTGGTCGGCGAGAGAGGATTCGAACCTCCGACCCACTGGTCCCAAACCAGTTGCGCTACCAAGCTGCGCTACTCGCCGAAAACGGTGTGAATAATACTGCCAAGAACGGAGGTCGTCAACCCATTTTTCGCCAATTCTGTTCGTTTGCCGATAAAACCACCAAAATGGTAAGGTTTATATGCAAGTCGCCTTATTTAAAGCAAAAAATAAGCACTAAAATATTTTAGTGCTTATTTATCAAACAGGTTAGAGTTTATAAAAATAGCATTAACAACACGCTAATAACTCAATTTTAAGCCTATTGCAGTAAAGAAATATCCGCTACTCTTAAGAATAACTCACGTAACTGGCTTAATAGTGTCAAACGATTAATACGAACCGCTTGGTCTTCATCCATTACCATCACATTTGCAAAGAATTCATCCACGATATCGCGTAAAGAAGCTAATTCAACTAAAGCCTCTTGATAATTCCTTTCTGCAAACATTGGCGCAAGCTTATCTTGTAATACCACAACGTGAGTCGCCAGTTTGACTTCTTCAGGCATTTTTAGAACAGAGGCTAAAACGTTGTCCGCAAGTTTTTCTTCTGATTTGCTCAGAATATTGGAAACACGTTTATTTGCCGCTGCAAGTGCCTGTGCTTCGTCTAATGAACGGAAGTGAGTAACTGCTTTCACTCGCGCATCAAAGTCAGCAGGTTGTGTTGGGTGACGAGCTAATACCGCTTGAATGGTATCGATACTATAGCCTAATTCTTGATACCAAGAACGGAAACGACCAAGCATGAACTCAACAACGTCACTAACCACATTTTCATTGGTTAATTTATCACCGTATAAGCGAGCCGCTTCTTCTGTCATCTCAACGAGATCAAGCTGATAGCCTTTCTCAACAATAATGCGTAAGACACCTAACGCAGCACGGCGCAGAGCAAATGGGTCTTTATCGCCTTTAGGATGTTGGCCGATACCAAAAATCCCCGCAAGCGTATCCATTTTTTCAGCCAGTGCTAATGCAGCTGAAACGTCAGTCGATGGAAGTGCATCCCCTGAAAAACGCGGTTGGTACTGCTCTTTTAAAGCTAATGCAACATCTTCTGACTCACCATCATGGCGTGCGTAGTGCATTCCCATAACACCTTGAGTGTCTGTGAACTCAAACACCATGTTAGTCATTAAGTCACATTTTGCTAATAAACCAGCTCGTGTTGCATGATTTACATCCGCACCAATTTTGCTCGCAACCCAGCCAGCGAATGCTTCTAAACGGTCTGTTTTATCACGCAATGTACCTAATTGTTTCTGGAACAATACGGTTTCTAAGCGTGGTAAGTTATCTTCCAAACGTTGTTTACGGTCAGTCTTAAAGAAAAATTCGGCATCCGCTAAACGTGGACGTACGACTTTTTCGTTACCTGAAATGATTTGCTGAGGATCAGAAGACTCAATATTGGCCACAAAGATAAAGTTAGGCATTAGCTTGCCAGCCTTATCATAAACTGGGAAATATTTTTGGTCCCCTTTCATGGTGTAAACGAGCGCTTCTGAAGGAACCTCTAAGAATTTCTCTTCAAATTTAGCTGTTAAAACGACTGGCCATTCAACCAATGACGTCACTTCTTCAAGCAAGCTATCCGTTAAGTCAGCTTGGCCACCAAGAGCCTGAGCTGCTTTTTCTGCATCCGCTTTAATCACCGCTTTACGTTCTTCGTAATCCGCCATGACTTTACCGCGTTCACGTAAAATGGCTGGATATTGTTCAGCGTTATCAATAGTAAATTCAGCTTCACCCATAAAGCGGTGGCCACGAATTGTGCGCCCGCTCTTGATACCTAAGATTTCACCATCAATCACATCACTACCTAGCAGTAATGTGACTGTATGAACAGGGCGAACGAATTGGGTATCTTTATCAGCCCAGCGCATTAATTTAGGAATTGGTAGTTTTGCTAGCGCACGGCTAGTCATATCAACCAATAACTCACTAACGGCCTGCCCTTTCACTTGAGCACGATATAGTAGCCATTCGCCTTTATCTGTGGTCAAACGCTCAGCTTGATCAACAGTAATACCACAACCACGAGCCCAGCCTTCAGCGGCTTTAGTCGGTTGGCCATCTGGACCGAATGCCTGAGAGATAGCAGGGCCTCGTTTTTCAACTTCACGGTCTGGCTGTGAAGCCGCTAAATCAGCGACTTTAAATGCTAACCGACGGGGAGCAGCAAACCACGTTACTGCACCATGAGCGATATCAGCACCATCAAGTTCAGCCGTAAAATTTGCAGCAAATGATTCAGCTAATGAACGAAGAGCCTTCGGCGGTAACTCTTCGGTGCCGATTTCCACAAGGAAAGTCTGTTGAGTCATGACAGCCTCTTAGTTCTTATGACACATAGGGAATCCAAGCGCTTCACGAGAAGCATAGTACGCTTCTGCAACCCCTTTAGTTAGGGTACGAATACGTAAAATATAGCGTTGGCGTTCAGTAACAGAAATGGCTTTACGTGCATCTAGTAGGTTGAAAGTGTGAGCCGCTTTCAAGATACGTTCGTATGCAGGTAGTGGAAGTGGCGTTTCCAAAGCCAGCAAGTGTTGAGCTTCTTTTTCATACTCGTCAAAACATTTGAACAGAAAATCAACATTTGCGTATTCGAAGTTATAGGTTGATTGCTCAACTTCGTTTTGATGATAAATATCACCATAGGTGGTTTTACCCAATGGACCATCACACCAGACAAGGTCATACACGCTGTCCACGCCTTGAATATACATGGCTAAGCGTTCTAGGCCGTATGTAATTTCACCCGTTACCGGTTTACACTCAAGACCACCGACCTGCTGGAAGTAAGTAAACTGAGTTACTTCCATCCCGTTAAGCCATACTTCCCAACCTAGTCCCCAAGCACCAAGTGTTGGGTTTTCCCAGTTATCTTCAACAAAACGAATGTCGTGAACGGTTGGGTCAACACCTAATTCTTTTAAAGAACCAAGGTATAATTCTTGGATGTTATCGGGTGATGGTTTGATGATCACCTGAAACTGATAATAGTGTTGTAGACGGTTTGGGTTTTCACCATAGCGACCATCAGTAGGTCGACGGGATGGTTGGACATAAGCCGCAGCAATAGGCTCAGGGCCTAATGCACGCAAACACGTCATTGGGTGAGAAGTTCCTGCGCCGACTTCCATGTCCAATGGTTGAACAATGGTACAGCCTTGACGCGCCCAGTAGTCCTGTAATGTCAGGATTAGACCTTGGAAGGTTTTGGTATCAAACTTTTGCATGTTAGATCCGCACGCGATACGTAAAATTTAATGAAAGTACGCCAGTATACCCTTTGACCGCAAGATATACAGCATTGAATATGTCTGTATTTATTCTAAAAATAAAAAAAAATACTTTCACCCCTTTTAAACTGGTTATTTATACAGTATAAATAATTTGTTTTTTGAAACAAGGTTATTGAAACTGTAAAAAGGATGAAAAATGGATACTTCCCTGACACGCTGCCATTGGGTTAATCAAGATCCTGAATATATCGCTTATCACGACCATGAATGGGGTAAACCCACTTATGGCAACTTAGCATTATTTGAAATGCTTTGCCTTGAAGGCCAACAAGCCGGGCTCTCTTGGTACACTATTTTAAAAAAACGCCAAGGATATCGTGACTTATTTCATCATTTCGATCCTACAAAAATCGCATTAATGAGTGAGAATGATGTTGAACGACTTATGCAAGATACTCGAATTATCCGTAACCGACTAAAAATTAATGCGATTATCGCGAATGCAAAAGCCTATTTAGCGATGAAAGACAATGGTGAAGATTTTTCCACTTTTATTTGGCAATTTGTAAATGGTCAACCCATTGTCAATGGTTGGGAAAAACCATCACAAGTCCCTGCGGAAACTGAAATTTCTAAGCTTCTTTCCAAGGCGCTCAAAAAACGTGGGTTTAAATTTGTCGGTTCGATCACTTGTTATGCCTTTATGCAGGCAACTGGCATGATTAATGACCATTTAGTGAATTGTTGCCAATTTAAATAAATTAGTTTTTATCGGTGTAACTTACCAAGGAAAAAGAAAAATAAACCACCAAGGCATTAACATTGCAATATTTTAACTCGATAAATTAGAAACTTTCGATATTTTACATTAAAAAAAGATATGAATGGGTGGTTGAACTCTGAGAAGTAGCAGAGTATGTTTTAAATTCCATTAACAATCTAATAAATATATGTGAATAAATGCGATGATATTTTCTAAATTTGGTAATAAATTTGCTCAAAATTCAGGTATTTCATTATTAATGAAAGACTTGAATGAAGGCATAAGAACCCCTGGCTCCATTATGTTAGGGGGTGGAAATCCAGCTCATATCCCTGAAATGGATAAATATTTCCAAGATCTATTAGCTGAAATGTGTGCTAATGGCCAATTGACGGACACTTTATGTAATTATGATGGTCCTCAAGGTAAAGATGCCATGTTGAAAGCGCTTGCAGCAACGCTAAAAGCAAAACTAGGTTGGAACATTAGCGCGAAAAATATTGCCCTATCTAACGGCAGCCAGAGCGCTTTTTTCTATCTATTTAACTTGTTAGCCGGTCGCTTTGAAGATGGTATCACCCGTAAAGTCCTCTTCCCTCTTGCCCCTGAATATGTCGGTTACGCGGACTCAGGGCTTGACGATGACTTATTCGTCGCGAACAAACCACAAATTGAATTTTTACCTAATGGCCAATTTAAGTACCGGGTGGACTTCAACACATTAGAAGTTACTGATGACATTGGTGTTATTTGTGTGTCTCGTCCAACAAACCCAACCGGTAATGTCATTACAGATGAAGAAGTTGAGCATTTAGATCAATTAGCTAAACAACATAATATCCCATTATTAATAGATAATGCTTATGGTGTTCCTTTTCCTGGCATTATCTTCAGCGAAGCTACGCCATTTTGGAACGAAAATGTCATTCTTTGTATGAGTTTATCTAAACTTGGTTTACCTGGAACTCGATGCGGCATTATCATCGCTAATGAAGAAATCATTGAAGCCGTTAGTAATATGAATGGTATCATTAGCCTTGCGCCTGGTGGCATAGGCCCTGCACTTGCTTTAGAAATGCTCAAAAAAGATGATCTTATCTCATTATCTAAGAATGTAATTGGCCCTTTTTATAAGCAACGTGTGGAAGAAGCCATCGAAATTATTCGCCGCTATATTCCAGAAGATAAATGTTTGATTCATAAGCCTGAAGGTGCCATTTTCCTTTGGTTATGGTTTAAAGACTTACCAATTAATTGCTTAGAATTATACCAACGCTTAAAGAAACGCGGTGTATTGATGGTTCCTGGCCACTACTTCTTTCCCGGTATCGAACAAGATTGGCCACATGCACATCAATGTATGCGCATGAACTATGTCCCTGAACCAGAAAAAATTGAACAAGGGATCAAGATATTAGCTGAAGAACTAGAAAAAGCTTACCAAGAAGTAACCTGTTAGGCTGCAAAATAACAAAGGGCTTTTAGCCCTGTAATTGCAATTTTTAGGTAAAAAAAAGCCCTTTCATGCAGAAAGGGCTAAAAATTAGCGAGAACTCCGTAATTGAAATCAAATTAATTTTTCAATACGAATATCATTCAGAACCATTAGAACATCTTTTCTATTTGGTTATTGCTTGAACAAAAGCACTTTTTGCCCCTATATATCGTGATACTTTTTAATGGCCTTCTTCTATATCCATCATGAATACTCACCTATCCAATTGAAAAACAAGCCTTAAACAGTGTTAGTTCTTCATCAAATGGATTATCACATTTAACTAAACGGCCCAAAATAAAATGGCGAGTAATTGAGGAGAAATAATCCTTAAAAACATCGCTAATGGATAAACTGTTGCATAAGATAATGCGGGAGCACCGCTGGTCGCATGAATATTATTTGCAAATGCTAATGCAGGAGGGTCCGTCATGGAACCTGCTAGCACCCCGCAAAGGCTCAGATAGTTCATTTTGCCAAAAATTCGAGCTACAACACCTGTAATAAATAGCGGCACAAACGTGATCAATAACCCATAGCCAATCCACGTCAGCCCATCGCCTTTAATTAAAGTATCAATGAAGCCACCACCTGAATTGAGCCCAACCACAGCGAGGAACATGACAATCCCCAACTCTCTCAACGCCAAATTTGCACTCGGAGGCATGAACCAATATAAACGCCCGATAGTCCCTATACGACCTAGAATTAATGCAACAACTAGTGGGCCTCCCGCTAATCCAAGTTTTAGCGCTGCAGGAAAACCTGGAACAAAAACAGGTATTGACCCCAGTACAACCCCAAGCCCTATTCCAAGGAACACAGGTAACATTTGAACTTGCTGTAGTTTTTGTTTCGCATTGCCTAACAAAGCGGTGACAGCTTCAATTGACTCAGGACGCCCAACAATATTTAAAATATCGCCAAATTGTAAAACTGAATTGTTATTAGCCACTAAATCAATACCCGTACGGTTTAATCGTGTAACAACAACGTCATATTTTTGTTTTAAATTTAAGTCTTTAAGCCTTTTACTTAATACGGCATCATTCGTTACTACTACACGAACGGAATGCAAAATAGAGCTTGATGTCGAAAGGGATGCATCAACTTCCTCACCTAATATTAAGCGAACTTTATTTAAATCGTCTTTCAAACCAACAACGTGCAATAGATCCCCTAAATGGATCTCTGTTGTGGGCTGAGGGACAACAAGCATATCTCCACGTTTTAATCTTGAACAAACAATCGCTTCACTACCAAGTAGTGGGATGTCTTGCATCATTAAGCCATCAAGATTAGCGTTACGAATGGCAATATTCATGGTCTGCAGAGAATCGCGCTGTTGAAAATTAGAACTATTAAATGCGGAAGCTTCTTTATCTACTGAGATCCTAAAAATAATGCGTACTAACCACATTACTAATAATATGCCACAAATCCCCATAGGATATGCCATGGCATAACCCATTCCCATCTGGTCAACAAGGTTAGGATCAGAGCCTAAATCAGATAAAATTTGCTGACCAGCACCTAAAGATGGGGTATTCGTGACTGCACCTGAAAAAATACCTAAAATAATAGGTAATGGGATATTCGCAACTTTATATATAATTGCCGTTACCACCGCACCTAAGACAACCACCATCAGCGCAAAACCATTTAGTTTCAGGCCAGAAACACGTAAAGAAGAGAAAAAACCAGGCCCGACCTGAATACCAATCGTGTATACAAACAGTATCAAGCCAAACTCTTGAATAAAATGCAGCATGTCTTTATTCAGTTGTAAGCCGTAACTTTGGGCAAAATGCCCAACGATGATCCCCCCAAATAGGACACCACCAATACCCAGCCCAACACTACGGATCTTCCAATTACCAATCCATAATCCTAAAGCAGCAGCTAACGCCAACAAACTTACAGTAAGAGCTAATTCACTCATAGACCGCATCCTTTTGACGACAAGTTACCCATTAAACACACCCAAATAGGCGATAAAACAGACTACTGAATCGATTATGCCAAATAGCCTGAGGGTAATATGTGCCATAGAGCACAGTTCAGAATGAATAAGTGACCTATTTTTTTAGAATTTTCAAACTGATAACAAATATAAAATAGTATGTCTTTATTTCTTAACGTTATTTACCATTCATCGAATAGATACTGAAGGTAAACATTTTTAGTTAATAGCTACAAGGAAACTATTAACTAAAAAAATACATACGGTTAAATAAAATAATAATATGACGCCATTATTGTGAATTTCTTGTTTTTCGTTATTATAAGTCAATATTAGGAATAACAAACTAAATACAGGTTAACAACGTCTATGCCGAGTTTAATTTCAATACGATTCTGTTTCCTTATCGCACCTCTTATTTTGAGTGGTTGCTCGAGTATTATGACCCATGCGGGCCCATCAGAAGGTTATTACCCTGGTTCTAAAAATAGTATTAAAATGATAAAAGATGATGAAACTGGTTGGGTCGTTAAACCTTTACTTGCTATTGATTTACCTTTTTCTGTTGTTATGGATACTCTTTTAATTCCTTTAGATTACGCTAAATCGGGTAATGATGATAAAGCTGATTCACCCAAAAAACGTATAGAAGAACTTGAAAAGAAAGATAAAACGAAAAAGTAATTTAGGATCAATCAAACGTTTATAATTAAAATGTCATTGTGTACTAAATGTATTTATTAATACATTATTTTTAACCTAACTAAGATCTGGCAAATCATTTATGTAATATTACTTTAATTATTAATTTTTTATGACAATAGCCTTTCTTAACTTAAATATTCTATTTGTAAACATCTCCATACTCGACATGCGAATAATTAACAATTAAATGATTAGAATTTTAATTAGAGTGTAATAAAAATAATTACGAATAAAAAAGTTAATCCGAACTTTTTTATCCATAATTATAGAAACCTAATTATTTTATTTACCGCTTTAAACCCGTTTCTACTGTATAAATCTGCCTAAATCCATCAATATCACGCATGAATGCGATCAATTCATCATTAGGTGAAAATACAATGGCATCAGCAACAGGAGCAGGCTCAGTCCATTCTGTTAATTTTTGCATAACCCCAGTCACAACATGACAATACATAACGCTATTGTCACGAATAAAGCAGATGTGCTCACCTTTACTATCCCAGTTAAAGGCAGACTGAAGCGGTGAAGAGCCATGAGTTATTTGCCTTTGCATTCCAGTTAGCGTATCAACTAACCATAACTGAGCGTTGCCGTCATCATCATTCATCAAACAAGCGATCGATTTACCATCTGGCGAAGTTCTAAGCCAATGTCGTGGTTGTTTTGCTAAACCAGGAAATTTTTTATCCTGTGTGTAAGTTAAACGCCTTTGCTGTATCCCCCTCGGAGGAGAAGGCATGCTCGATTCTGTTCCTTGGATGGGAAATTCCCCTGCAATCATGTAATCCTCAAGCTGTGAAGGCAAATCAACAATGTAGATCTCAGGGATAATTTCTCCATTTGTAGAATGAGTATCGCCAATAAATACCAGTGCTCTTTCCTGCCACTCCCCACTCTGTTTTTGATAGCCTTTTTGACCTACCCAGCCCTCTTCGTATGCACGGCTAATTTCATCGCTGCAAGGTTTAGGCTGCGGTGTAGTCTGGGTCACAACACAACAAAAATAGTCGCCATTGTATTCTCGGTTATGTTTTTTGGGATTTACATTGACAGGCCCGATAGGTACAGCAATCGCAACATTCCGTTGGTCTAATTGCACATCTAATTCATGCATTACATGGTCGTTATATGTAAAACTCAGCCACTTTCCGTCTGGACTAAAAACATGAACATGAGTGCCCCCACGTAACGCCCCCACTAAATAAGGCGGAGTAATACACATAGCATCAATGGGGTGAACGACGTTTAATTGTTCGTCTTTAACATACACCCCTCTTCGGTGGTGAAAATCATATTGCCATTGATCATCTGGGTACTCAGGGCCATGTATAAACGCATATTGAATTGGCGGTTGAGGACTTACAGTTACCACCCCAACGTGAGCCCCATGACTTGCACGGTAAACCTCAACGACCTGTTGTGTTTTTACATGAATTTTTTCTATAGATAAACCTGTAAAAGAACTACCATTTGGCCTTATATCGTACGCTAGCCACTGGCTATCTGGTGTCCAGACATTAATGTTCGTTAGTTGATGGCTTCGCTCATCGTACGTTAAACGTGTTTCTTTATAGGGCAATTTATTATTCAATCTGTTATCCTTTGACATCATTTAATATCGCTATCGGATTACTTTAACTAATCTAGTTTAATCAACACTAGAAAATCTCAGTCGAGAAGTTTCACAAGTAATATTACCCTTTAGCAACAACCTTAGTCCTGAACAAAACTACCATGTTATTAAGTGTACTTTATATTATTGGTATCACCGCAGAAGCCATGACGGGTGCGCTTGCCGCTGGCAGGCGAAAAATGGATGTCTTTGGTGTCATCATTATTGCGTCTGCGACAGCGATTGGCGGTGGTTCCGTACGTGATATGTTACTTGGCCATTACCCCTTAGGCTGGGTGGAACACCCTGAGTATATCCTGACAGTTGCGGGCGCTGCTATTGTGACAATTTGGATAGCTCCGATGATGAAACATTTACGTCGATTGTTCCTCATATTAGATGCTATCGGGCTAATTGTGTTTTCTATACTTGGTGCCCAAATTGCCCTCGATATGCACTACAGCCCAATCATCGCTGCCATTGCAGCAGTAATTACTGGCGTTTTTGGCGGTGTGTTAAGAGACATGCTATGTAATACAATCCCTTTAGTTTTCCAAAAAGAGGTCTATGCTGGCGTCTCTTTCGCTGCCGCTTGGATCTATATTGGCCTATTACAAACTCCTCTGCCTAAAGATATCGTGGTAATTATCACACTCGTTGTTGGTTTAAGCGCAAGGCTAATAGCCATTCGTTATCGTCTTGGTCTACCTATTTTCAATTACGAAAACCAAGATTAACCTAATTCAGCAACAGCTCGTCAGCCATTAATAATTTACTATTGATGGCTGAGTGGCTTTCATACCAGACAAAATACCTAAAATAGATTGGATTTCCGGTTCCGCCAACCAATTAGCCAATTTTTTCCTTTGTAATTCTGTCAAATTTATACTGTTAACCCATGAGGGGTCATACAGCATACCTATGTCAGTCACTTTTCCTACTTGTACCTTAGGCAGTGGAATTGCCAAACCTTTTAACCAAAACCAAATAGGTTGAGCCTTTGCCATTCTCAGTTGCTTTACTAACAGTTGGTGCTTTTTCCCCTTAGGTAAATCGTTTTGCCATTGCTCTGACAACCAAGTTGTTAGTTGAGTAAGGTTATTGTTCTCTACCCATTGGTGCCATGTGGCTTCATTTATCCCTCGAATACCGAGTTGTTTGCCTAACCATGTTAACCTCGCTACAAATTGCTGTGAGCAAGACTTCGTATAAGCCAGGCAGCTGAGCGCGTGAAACTGCTTTAAGCTTGATGTATCTGGATATTCACGTTTCTCTCGCCGCCAAACAATGTCTTCAATTTTTGGACTTCCGAGACCTGAAAGAGAGACAAGTATTTTATCTCCAACAAGTAAATCTCGCTTTTCCCATGATGATAGTGAGCCAGCATTTACCTTTGAAATAGTTTTCGAGTCAATATTGACGGGAGTGATTTCGGCAACGACACTGACTCTTCCTGTTCTGCCTATATTGAATTTGAATTTAGTTACCTCTGATAACACACTGCGCAATGGGTATTTCCATGCAATCGCCCAGCTATTTTGTTTTGATTGCCAAGCTGATGCCGCTGGTGCTGGAAAATTTTTAAGTACTATGCCATCGGTAGCAAACGGTAATTGACCTTGGTAATAGTATTCCCTTAATTCCTTAGCCTGGGTTTTATTTTCAATTTTATGGCTATATTGCTCAGCAAGCGGAAAACCTATCTCAGAAAGTAATGTTAATTGTGTTTTTGGATTAGCATCTCCCGCAGGCCACGCCCAGATAAAAACACCAATATTTTCTTCAGGGGCCGTTGGTGCACTTTTTCGCATTAACCACCCAGCAATCTTATTACGCGCATTTACTCCCCCCCTTTTAGCTTGAATGTGCCCATTCATACGCCAAAATAGTTCCCCTTGAAGCACTAACGTACTTGAATATTTGATTTGTTTGGGTATTGCAGGAATGAAATCTGCTTTTGCTCGCCACTCTATTCCTTCAACACTATTTCCTCGGCTGATCATGGAAACAAGCTTGCCATTCTTGTAAACCAGCGTTACCGCAACACCGTCGACTTTAGGTTGCAACCAAATATTTTTACGTGTTTCTATCCAACTATAAACTTCTAATTCATTAAGTTTCTTCAACCCTGTGTGAGGAATAGGATGCGTAGTTAACTGTGATTTTTCAGGTAATAGCACTTCCGGCAATTCTTCGGGGAGTTGCTGGCATCGTTGCAAAGAGCGCCATAAATTAAATAGCTGGTCATACGCTTCATCACTAATCGAACTACTACCCGCCAAGCGGTAAGCTTGGTTCCACTGTTGTAATTGTTTCCCTAACCGGTAACTCTCCTGCCTAATTATTTTACTATTTTGTTCTTCACACTGTTCATTAATAGCGCTTTGCTGCGCGGCTTGGGCAATATTAATACATACCATTACTCCCAAAATTAACCCGCCCAACCTATAAGCGAACGCTAACCAATAACCATACAAAATATGAATCATAACTATTCCTTGTTATTATTAATCCATTGTAATGCTATTCTTTAAAGCATTTTTCTCATTCGCTAAGCATGAAACACCTTTTCTCCGCCTTCATCCCCAAAAGAAATTATTTGCAAAAAGCTTCGCAAAACGAATGTTGCTTTCATGAGTAATAAGTTAATTTCTCGAGCCCGTTCACAATTTAGTTATGAATCAAATTCATTTAATTAAAATTCATGATTTATTGATATCGCTGCATGTTGATGCAAGTACGTGTATACTATGTCGGGTTTATCACCATCTTTTATGTTTAATCCTCGACTATTCAAGAAATCATCATGATACAAGGCACGTTATATATTGTTTCTGCCCCTAGTGGTGCAGGGAAATCAAGTCTGATTCAGGCTTTATTAAAAACACAACCATTGTATGACACACAGGTTTCCGTTTCTCATACAACTCGAGCTGCACGTCCAGGAGAAGCCCATGGCGAGCACTATTTCTTTGTATCTGAAACTGATTTTTTACAAATGGTCGACAAAGGCGAGTTCTTAGAACATGCCTGTGTTTTTGGGAATTATTATGGGACGTCCAAACCCATCATTGAAGATGTATTAAATAGTGGTGTAGATGTTTTTCTTGATATCGATTGGCAGGGAGCCCAGCAAATTAGGGATAAAATGCCTGAAGCACGCAGTATTTTTATTCTCCCACCATCAAAAGATGAACTTTATCGTAGGCTACGTGGACGTGGGCAAGACAGCGATGAAGTTATAGAAAAGCGTATGTCACAAGCAGTAGGTGAAATTGAACATTTCAACGAGTATGATTACCTTATTGTTAATGATGATTTCAATACCGCGCTAAGCGATTTACAATCTATTATCCGTACTGAGCGTTTAAAGTTAGCGCGTCAGATTCAGCGACATGATGCTTTAATCAGCAAATTACTAGCAGACTGAGAATAGTTTCAGTATCATATCAGGTCATTTTTTTATTTCTTTGGAGTAGCACACTTATGGCACGCGTAACTGTTCAAGACGCAGTAGAAAAAATTGGTAACCGTTTTGACCTCGTATTGGTTGCGGCACGTAGAGCTCGTCAGTTACAAACGGGTGGAAAAGACCCTTTAGTTCCTGAAGAAAATGATAAATATACTGTTATCGCATTGCGTGAAGTAGAAGAAGGTTTAATCAACGGTCACATTTTAGATGTGCGTGAGCGCCAAGAACAGCAAGAGCAAGATGCGGCTGAAATGCAAGCGGTTTCTGCAATCGCTGAAGGTCGTCGATAATCACTAAGGTGGGTCTGCCTTGTATCTGTTTGAAAGCCTTAATTTAGTTATTCAAAAGTATCTTCCTAAAGAACAAATTGAATTACTAAGAAAAGCCTATGTTGTTGCACGGGATGCCCACGAAGGACAGACCCGTTCGAGTGGTGAGCCTTATATTACTCATCCAGTTGCTGTTGCTTGTATTCTTGCTGAAATGCGTTTGGACCATGAAACACTAATGGCAGCGCTACTTCATGATGTGATTGAAGATACTCCAGCGACATTTCAAGACATAGAAGAATTGTTTGGCACCACCGTCGCCGGTCTCGTTGAAGGTGTATCCAAACTAGACAAGCTCAATTTTCGCGACAAAAAAGAAGCTCAAGCAGAAAACTTCCGCAAAATGATCATGGCGATGGTAAAAGACATCCGTGTCATTTTGATAAAACTGGCAGACCGCACTCACAATATGCGCACGCTAGGGTCACTTAGGCCCGATAAACGTCGGCGTATTGCACGTGAAACCCTTGAAATATATAGCCCGTTAGCCCACAGGCTAGGTATACACCACATCAAAACAGAGCTTGAAGAGCTTGGTTTTGAAGCGTTATATCCCAACCGTTATCGTGTTATTAAAGAAGTCGTCAAAGCGGCTCGCGGTAACCGAAAAGAGATGATCCAAAAAATTCTCTCGGAAATTGACGGTAGGCTTACCGAGGCGGGTGTTCCTTGTCGCGTCAGCGGCAGAGAAAAACATCTTTATTCCATCTATCGCAAAATGCACCAAAAAGAGCAACGTTTCCACTCCATCATGGATATCTATGCTTTTAGGGTAATTGTGAAAGATGTGGATACTTGCTACCGCGTTTTAGGCCAGATGCACAGTTTATACAAACCGCGTCCGGGGCGTATTAAAGACTATATTGCTATCCCTAAAGCCAACGGCTATCAATCGCTACATACCTCACTTATTGGGCCACATGGCGTTCCTGTAGAAGTGCAAATTCGCACAGAAGACATGGACCAAATGGCTGAAATGGGGGTTGCTGCACATTGGGCCTATAAAGAGCAAGGTGAACAAGGTACAACGGCACAGGTTAGAGCTCAACGTTGGATGCAAAGCCTACTTGAGTTACAACAAAGTGCAGGTAGCTCGTTTGAATTTATTGAAAGCGTTAAGTCGGATCTATTTCCAGATGAAATCTACGTTTTCACCCCAGAAGGCCGTATTGTTGAATTACCTACGGGTGCAACACCTGTTGATTTTGCATATGCGGTACACACAGATATTGGCCATGCTTGCGTGGGGGCTCGTGTTGACCGTCAGCCTTATCCACTTTCGCAATCCCTGACGAGTGGCCAAACTGTTGAAATTATTACTGCGCCTGGTGCTCGTCCAAATGCAGCATGGCTCAATTTTGTTGTCAGCTCGAAAGCGCGAGCCAAGATCCGCCAATTATTGAAAAACTTGAAACGCGAAGATTCTATTAACTTAGGTCGCCGTTTGCTCAACCATGCACTAGGGGCAGGAAATAAACTCACTGATATCCCTCAAGCCAATATTGATGCAGAATTAGCACGCATGAAGCTGCACTCTATAGACGACTTGCTTGCTGAAATTGGGTTGGGTAACGCAATGAGTGTCGTTGTCGCACGAAACCTACAAAACAATCCACAAAATGCACCTGAAGAACAAGTGTTAGTTGAAAGCCGAAATAAACTGTCTATCAAAGGTGCAGATGGCGTTTTAATCACCTTTGCAAAATGTTGTCGCCCTATTCCCGGTGACCCAATTGTTGCACATATTAGTCCTGGAAAAGGTCTGGTTATCCACCATGAATCCTGCCGAAATATCCGTGGTTATCAAAAAGAACCCGATAAATTTATGGCGGTTGAATGGGACAATGACACCGACACCGACTTTATCGCTGAAATTAAAGTGGATATGATTAACCATCAAGGCGCTTTAGCGAATTTAACCGCTGCTATTAATGACGCTAACTCAAGTATTCAAAGTATGAATACAGAAGAAAAAGATGGCCGTGTATATTGTGCCTTTATTCGCCTTACGACTAAAAACCGTGTTCAATTGGCAAATGTGATGCGGAAAATCCGTATTATGCCTGACGTTCTACGTGTTAGCCGAAACCGTAATTAACGACCATATTTAATTAATCACTATGAATGAACGCCGCTACCGCCGCATTTGCCAAATGATGGCGATGCGGCAGCCTGACCTAACTCTCTGCCTCGAAGAAATTCATAAACCGCACAATGTTTCTGCCATTGTACGCAGTGCGGATGCCGTAGGGATCCACCAAATTCATGCTATTTGGCCTGACCAACAAGTCAAACTGTCCGTATCTTCTGCAGCGGGGAGTAATAGCTGGGTTAAAATTATTTCACATACATCGACCAAAGAAGCAATTTCCCAAATAAAATCACAAAACATGCAGGTTTTGGCAACTAACTTGTCAGAACATGCCGTTGATTTTCGTGAAATTGATTATACTTTGCCAACTTGTATTATGATGGGGCAAGAGAAAACAGGGATTTCACAACAAGCCCTCGCACTGGCTGATAAGCACATTATTATTCCAATGGCTGGTATGGTGCAATCTTTGAACGTTTCCGTCGCTTCTGCACTAATTTTATATGAAGCCCAAAGGCAGCGGCAACAAGCGGGGATGTACGACCGTGAACACTGCTTACTTTCACAAGATGAACAACAAGCTTGGTTATTCGAAGGTGGTTACCCTGTACTCGCTGAAGTTGCTAAACGTAAGGGGCTTCCTCGCCCATTTATCAATAGCCAAGGGCAAATTGAAGCTGATGACTCGTGGTGGGCACAAATGCAATTAACCGAAAAAATGAAAAGACGGCAGTTGGGTTAAATAGAAGGAAATAACATGAATAATGGGCTACTTGATACCATTTCACTGACCTCATTGCATGGTGTTGGTGCAAGTCAGTCAGAAAAAATGCGTAAAATCGGTTTGAACACCGTTCAAGACCTTCTTCTTCATTTCCCTTTACGCTATGAAGACCATACTCGTTTATATCAAATAAAAGATCTCCTTCCCGGTACGACAGCAACAATCACAGGCGAAGTCCTGCAAACTAAAGTCGTCTTCGGCCGAAAAAGAATGATGACCTGCTTAATTTCCGATGGAACAAGCAACCTCACCTTACGTTTTTTCAATTTTTCAGCGGCAATGAAAAATAATTTAGCGGAAGGAAGACAGGTTACCGCCTATGGGGAAGTTCGCAGAGGAAATACAGGGCCGGAAATCATTCACCCTGAATATAAAGTATCTAAAGAAACCAGCAATATCAGCTTGCAAGAGAATTTAACACCAGTATACCCAACCACTGAAGGTGTTCGCCAAGCGACTTTACGCAAAGTCATGGAGCAAGCACTCGGGTTACTTGATAGCGGGAAAATAAAAGAATTACTTCCTGAAGAACTTAGCCGTGGAATGATAAGTTTGCCAGATGCCATTCGCTTATTACACAACCCACCACCGAATGTAGCACTGAGTGAGCTAGAAAAAGGCCATCATCCCGCACAAAAGCGGCTAATCCTCGAAGAATTACTCGCTCACCATCTAAGCATGTTAGCTATCCGCGCAGGTAATGAACGCCTATATGCCCAGCCGTTAGTCGCAAGTGGTCAATTAAAATCTCAGTTACTTGCACAATTACCATTTTCACCAACAAACGCACAAAACCGTGTTGTTAGCGAAGTTGAAGCTGACCTCGCTAAAAACGCCCCTATGATGCGTTTGATTCAAGGGGATGTCGGGTCAGGGAAAACTCTCGTTGCAGCCTTAGCGGCCGTTTGTGCCATCGAGAATGGCAAACAAGTGGCACTGATGGCTCCCACTGAAATTCTTGCAGAGCAACATGCCAATACTTTCAAACAGTGGTTAGAACCTTTAGGCGTCAAAGTAGGTTGGCTCGCGGGTAAACAAAAGGGTAAGGCACGTCAGGCTCAGCAAGATGCCATCGCAAGTGGAGAAGTCGCGATGGTTGTTGGAACACACGCTATTTTCCAAGAGCAAGTGAGCTTTAAAGCACTAGGGCTTGTTATCATTGATGAACAACATCGCTTTGGCGTTCATCAGCGGCTCGCTCTGCGTGAAAAAGGTGAGCAGCAAGGTTACCACCCTCATCAATTAATCATGACCGCTACGCCAATCCCACGGACGCTGGCGATGACAGCGTATGCAGACTTAGATACCTCTGTCATCGATGAACTACCTCCAGGACGAACACCCGTCACCACTGTCGCCATACCGGACACTCGCCGTAACGATATTATTGAACGCGTTCGCCAAGCCTGTATTGAAGAAGGCCGCCAAGCCTATTGGGTCTGTACACTCATTGAAGACTCTGAATTATTAGAAGCGCAAGCGGCTCAAGTGACCAGCGAAGAGCTTGCACTGGCACTACCTGAATTAAAAGTAGGCTTAGTCCATGGCCGAATGAAACCTGCTGAAAAACAAAGCATTATGGCGGCTTTCAAACGAAATGAAATTCAACTGCTTGTTGCTACAACGGTCATTGAAGTCGGTGTGGATGTGCCTAATGCAAGTTTAATGATTATTGATAACCCTGAGCGCCTTGGTCTAGCTCAGTTGCACCAACTAAGAGGGCGAGTCGGCCGCGGGGCTATCGCATCTCACTGTGTATTATTGTACAAGACACCGTTAACCCATACCGCTAAACAAAGACTACAAGTATTACGGGATAGTAATGATGGCTTCGTTATCGCACAAAAAGATCTCGAAATTCGCGGGCCAGGGGAATTATTAGGCACTAGACAAACAGGAAATGCAGAATTTAAAGTCGCAGACTTGTTGCGTGACCAATATATGTTGCCAGAAGTGCAACGCCTTGCTCGCCATATTCAACAAAATTACCCTGAAAATGCACAACAGCTTATTGAGCGTTGGTTACCTGAGCGAGAGCAGTACAGCCACGCTTAAGTCTTATATCTTCTTTTTATTCGTTCCCTAAAATGAAAATTGCCGTGAATATTTTCACGGCAATACCTGCTTTACTTAATTTATTATTAAATGAAGGTTAACCAGCAATCGTTGGGAATAATGGCAGCATCAGATACAGTTTAATAACTATCGCATTAACAATATCAATGAAGAATGCCCCAACCATTGGTACAACCAAGAATGCTAAGTGAGATGGACCTAATCTATCCGTAACAGCTTGCATATTCGCAATAGCTGTTGGTGTCGCACCAAGACCGAACCCACAGTGACCTGCAGCTAAGATTGCAGCGTCATAGTTTTTGCCCATCACGCGGAAAGTCACAAAAATAGCATATCCTGCCATCACACAAGCCTGTACAGCAAGAATGATAATCATTGGGATTGCAAGTGATGCTAATTCCCACAGTTTCAAGCTCATGAGTGCCATTGCTAAGAATAATGAGAGGCTCACGTTACCCATGACAGAAACAGCGCGGTCGAATACTCGGTAAAAACCAAGCAGTGATAAGCTGTTACTTAAAATTACACCAACAAAAAGTACGCAGACAAACTTAGGCAATGCGAAAGGAGTATCGGCTAATTGGCCTGCAATAAAACTTCCCACCAATAGACAAATAGCGATCAGTGCAATAGTTTCAATTAAAACCATTGAAGTGATCATGCGCCCAGATTGTGGTTTCTCAAATGCTGTTGGAACGTCTTTATCATCTTCAGCCGTTCCTGGCGTTGGAATATTACGCGTTAGAAAACGTGCAACAGGTCCACCGATTAAACCACCGAGAACAAGTCCAAATGTAGCACAAGCCATTGCAACTTCTGTTGCACTTTGGAAACCATAGTTTTCAGTGAAAATTTTCCCCCATGCCGCACCAGTTCCATGACCACCAGATAAGGTAATTGAACCAGCTAATAGCCCCATGAGAGGGTCTAATCCCAATAATTCAGCAAGAGCAATCCCTACTGTATTTTGGACAAGCAATAAACCAACAACCACAAAAATGAAGATAAACAATGCTTTACCACCAGCCTTCAAACTAGCAAGGTTGGCATTAAGACCAATTGTGGCAAAGAATGCCAGCATCATAGGTTCTTGCAGTGATAAGTCAAAAGAAAGGCTCCAGTCAAATAATTGTTTAAGCAATAAAAGACTAAAAGCAACTAACAACCCACCTGCAACAGGTTCAGGGATTGTATATTTTTCAAGGAAAGGGACTGATTTGACCAGTTTACGCCCAAGCAATAGTACTAAAGTAGCAGCTACCAGTGTACCGTAGACATCGAGATGATACATTCACGTACCTCGTCTGTTGTTAAAATTATCAAAAACTAGTAAGACGTTAATTTCTTCCTTAAAACGCCAAAAGCAGGTTATAGGATTAGAAAAAAAAACTGTTATAAATACAAGTTAAAAGATATAAAAATGTGACAGCCTTATTTAACATTGATCAATGTTTTTTACGCGCAAACGATTGCTTTTTAATTTCGACACATTACAATGCGTTTTTTGTTGGCGAGAAATGAAGGCAATGAATACTGCGACGTCTGAAAAACAAACTACTGAAGCGACCATACAAACGCAAAGCGAACTCATCTATAAATTAGAAGACCGCCCACCACTGCCGCAAGCCTTGTTTGCCGCTGGGCAACATCTTCTGGCGATGTTTGTTGCGGTGATTACCCCTGCGATGCTGATTTGCCAGGCATTAGGACTACCAGCTCACGACACCCAGCGCATCATTAGTATGTCTTTATTTGCCTCCGGTATTGCTTCTTTAATTCAAATTCGTGCGTGGGGCCCTATTGGGTCAGGCTTGCTTTCGATTCAAGGAACCAGTTTTAACTTTGTTGCACCTTTAATCATGGGTGGTGTTGCACTTAAGCAAGGTGGCGCTGATATTCCGTCGATGATGGCAGCCTTATTCGGCACATTGCTAGTTGCGGCACTCACCGAAGTGATTCTTTCTCGATTCTTACATCTAGCCCGTCGAGTCATTACACCACTAGTTTCAGGTGTTGTTGTCATGATTATCGGCCTATCCTTGATTCAAGTCGGGTTAACATCCATTGGCGGTGGCTATGGTGCAATTAGTGACAACACTTTTGGTTCCCCTGATTATTTGATTTTAGCTGGGGTTGTTTTAGCCGTTATTATTTTACTTAATCGGCAGAAAAACCCTTACTTACGTGTCGCATCTTTAGTCATTGCTATGGCTGTTGGCTATATTGCTGCTTGGTGGATGGACATGTTGCCAAATGCGCAACCAATGGAAGCCAACCAGCCAATTATTACTGTCCCTGAGCCTTTCTATTATGGCTTATCCTTCGACTGGAACCTGTTGATACCATTAATTCTCATTTTTATGGTGACTTCCTTAGAAACGATAGGTGATATTACCGCCACTTCTGATGTATCTGAGCAACCTGTTCGTGGCCCTTTATACATGAAACGTATAAAAGGTGGCGTACTTGCTAATGGGTTGAACTCAATGGTTTCTGCGGTATTTAATACTTTCCCTAACTCTTGCTTTGGGCAAAACAACGGTGTTATCCAATTAACAGGGGTGGCAAGTCGCTATGTCGGCTACATTGTCGCTTTAATGTTAGTGTTATTAGGGTTGTTCCCTGCGGTTGCAGGCTTTGTGCAACAAATTCCAGAGCCCGTATTAGGCGGAGCAACAATTGTAATGTTTGGTACCATTGCCGCTTCAGGTGTGCGCATTGTATCTCGTGAACCACTCAATCGCCGCGCCATCATGATTATTGCGCTTTCCCTCGCAGTGGGTATGGGCGTTTCACAGCAACCCTTGATTTTGCAATTCGCCCCTGATTGGCTAAAAACCTTGTTTTCTTCCGGTATTGCTGCAGGTGGTTTAACTGCAATTGTTCTGAATTTAGTCTTCCCTCTCGAAAAATAACCTTCATTCTAGCCGCCAGTGTTGAACACTCTGGCGGTTTTTCTGTATGCTATCCTTAAATTGTCGCTATATTAGGCAGTCTCTTCCTGCGTCTATTCGTCAACAAACCAAAGGAGCAGTAAACTGTGAAATGGTTAATCAAATTTACTACCTATGCACTTTTGTTACTGCTGCTATTGTTTATTTTTACTTATATCGGGCTGCAAACCCGTTGGGGTGCATCCTACTCCAGTCAATTTTTAAGTAAATTCACCAATTACGATATTGATGTAGGAATTATGGGGCATGAATTTTCTAACCCCGGTGAATTCATCTTCCAAGATGTCAAATTAGCTGCTAAAAACAGTGATCTATCTTTAGACTCACGGCAAGTCGTGCTTGATGTTAACTGGCAAAATATATTTAGCGGCACCGCTATCAAACGTTTGGTTATCACTCAAGGAACATTATCTACAACAGTCACACCCGATACGATACTGCTACCTATTTCCGCTAATATTTTGCAATTTGAAAATAGCCAAATCACGCTTAAAAAAGGTGATGATACCGTGCAAGTCACTGGCTTCACGGGGGGAATTACCCCTTGGAAACCCACCGAGAACACGCCTTTTGGTTACGGTGATTTTCGATTTACCTCTAACCAATTAAAATTCAATGACCTTTCATTCAAGAATGTTGCCATTACGGGTAAATTACAGCAGCAAGGAACAGAAATAAGCCAAGCAAGTGCCTACTTAAATAACGGCTATATTGCGGGTGCTGGAAAGGTACTTGACGATGGCTCTATCATGGTTGACTCCCTCACCATGAATAAAGTCGGCTGGGAAAATAAAGTTGATTTCGATTCACTATTTGATGCAATAGCGAGTGAAAAATCATTGCAGGTCAAAAAGGTAGAACTAACCAATGTTGATATTCAAGGTAAAGATTGGGCACTTTCTGGCCTGAGCACCGAAATTGACCAACTCAGCTTCACGAGAGGGAGCTGGACGAGTTCCGAAAGCAACATTAGCTTTAATGTTGACCAATTTGTCGTGAAAGACCAGCAACTGAGTACCTTAATTGGTGACCTGAAAATTAACGGTGACAACCTGAGTATCAACAAGTTATCGGGTTACTATAATAAAGGCGTCTTTAACCTCAGTGGGTCTTGGCAGCGCAATGATCGAGTACTGACTATCGACGAAGGCAAACTAGCGGGTATCTTATACACACTGCCTGAAACTTGGCTATCATTCTTTGCAGAGCCTACACCAGCTTGGTTATCCGGTTTAAGTATCAAAAAATTCACCCTTTCCCAATCACTTTTGATGAATATCCAACCGCAGTTTCCTTTCGAACTGACCGCGCTCAGTGGCAATATTGAAAATATCGATTTGATTAAACAAAAGCAGTGGGGAATTTGGAGCGGTAAAGCGACATTCACTGCAGATAGCGGCACAATCAACCAAGTTCTAGTACGCCGCCCGTTTATTGAAGTGCGTCAAAGTGGTAAATCTTCAGCTGCAGCGAGCTTAACAGTCAGTACCGATAAAGGCATCAGTAAGATTGGCCTGCTGGTAAAACAAGAACCGAAAAAAGTCCCCTTCTTACTGAGAGCATCGGGTTCGAATATTGATCTCGTTGATTTAAACCAATGGGGTTGGGCAGGCTTTCCAGCTCAAGTCATCGGTGATTTTGATGCGACATTACAAGGGGATTTACTCGCCCCATCTGTGGCAAAAAGTCTGAATGGGGAATTGATGGCAGTCCCATTGCAAGGCAAACGCCTATTCCGTACCGTTGTAAACGGGGTTGTCACCTCATCGGTGGAGTCCGATGCTGACTTGCAACCAATTGAGCCTTCGTTAGTAGAACCGCTTCCCGCACTTAGTAATCAATAAAAACCAGCGTTCAATAAAAGCTAACAATCAATAAAAACACAAAAGGCAGGTCAATCAAGCCTGCCTTTCTTTTTAATATTCAATGGATAATTAATATTCAATGGATAACTTTATTTTTTTGCTTCTACAGGTAACACCATATAGACACCACTGAATACTGCGCCCACTTTGCCATCAGGGTTACTAACCTCGACTTTCAGCTTTACTCGCGCCTTGCTACCTCGCGCTAAACGGTCAAGGTCACCGCTCATATTTGCTAAATCCGCTGTCGCTGTCGGCCTACCGCTTACAGGCTTACCATAACGAATACTGGCATCGACCAACACAATATCACCACCAAGCTGGTGTTCTTGCATTAACAGCCAAATCAGCCCCCATCCTGTCAAGGTAGCTAATGAAAATTGGCTTCCTGCAAATATTGTTTCATGAGGGTTTTGGTTGCCCGCTTCCGGCATGGTGGTAATAAAACGAGTCCCCGTGTATTGGTCGACTCGGACCCCCATTTTCTCACTCAATGGAATGTACTTATACCAGGCTTGCTGTAGCTCACCACACCAATCTGGACGATGTAATATTTGGTCTAGTGTCTCAATGGGTTTAATCATCAAATAGTGGCGTACTGGCGTTTTTAACTGCCCAGCAACTTGGCCACGGTTCTCAAAACCCATTTTGTCGAAAAATGGTACGGCTTCTTCACGAACGCTCGACACAATGCGTTTTACGCCTTCTTGCCGCGCAACAGACTCCAGGGCCATGATAATTAATTTGCCAAGTCCTTTACCTTGCATGACAGGGTTAACGGCTAAAAAACGGATAGCCCCTTCGTTATCGGCATTGATATATAAGCGGCCAATAGCAAGAATACGGTTTTTATCATCCACGACCATTTGATGGTGTGCGGTTAAATCATAACCATCTTTTTCTGAACCAAGGGGCTGATTAAACGGTTTTCGTAACATTTCCCAGCGAAAATGGTAATAAGTTGCGAATTCAATATCATCTTTCGGTGTACGTAAATGGTACATCGCTTCCCCCTTTAAAAATGGACTCACACTTGTAGCCAGAAAGTAACAGGGCCATCATTGGTTAGATTCACTTGCATATCAGCAGCAAATTCACCAGTTTGTGTTTCAATCCCTTTTAGCCGGCTTTGTTCAACGAAGTATTGATACAAGGTATCTGCTTTCTCAGGTTCTGCTCCCCCTGAAAAACTCGGCCGCATACCTTTTTTAGTGTCAGCCGCTAAAGTAAATTGAGAAACCACCAATAGGCTGCCTCCCGCTTGTTGAACATTGAGATTCATTTTCCCTTGTTCATCGCTAAAAATACGGTAGCCTAATACTTTTTCACACAAACGCTTAGCTTTCTGCTCATCATCATCTTTTTCAACGCCAAGCAAAACCAACAACCCGGTATTTATTTGCCCTACTATTTTCTGATCAACAACCACACTCGCTTGAGTGACTCTCTGGATTAATGCAATCATGATGGCTCTTTACAAAACGATAGAGCAACGTTAAACGTTGCTCCACGATAAAATCAGGATGTTATTCAACTTCAGCACTGAAATCGTAAGTGCGGAAATATTCAGGAATGGTGTCTTTATTCACGACATGAATACTGCGAATACCAAGAGCTTCTGCGGCTTTTATATTTTCTTCGACGTCATCAAAGAAAATAGCATCCGCAGCATCAAACTCTTCTGATTGCAGCACATATTTGTAAATTTCTGGATCAGGCTTACGCATGCCTAAATCCTGGGAGAGATATAGGAAATCAGAGGAAGCTGCAATTTCTGGGTAGTGTGCTGGCCAGTAGTCTAGATGTAGACGGTTGGTATTCGATAAAACGACCACTCGGTGCCCTTGTTCACGAAGGCGCTCCATAATATCAATGACTTCAGGTCGTAACGAAATAAAAATAGCGTGCCAGCCTTCAGCAAAGTCTTCAAAGCTTAGTGTAATGTCCATTTCTTCACAAAGCAGCTCAGCAAACTCGATGTCTGAAATTTTTCCACACTCATGTAATTGAAAGATATTACCAAAAGTAAAACGTGATTTGATTTCTTCACTTGGTGTACCACTGAGTTCAGACCATTTATCAAATACACGATTAAAGTCGATATCAATAATCACATTACCCATATCGAAGATATACAGCATAAATTTTCCTCATTGTTATTCACTAAATTTACTTTAATCATTATTCGGGCAACTGAACAGCCCTAATTAGTGATAATTCACGTTATTTTGTCAATTTATCGATTAAGCAATCCACACTTAGCGCAATTAATGAGCAACAAACTGAACGATTTGCTCCGTTAATGAGAAAACGCTTTTTATCCCAAAGGTGCTATTTCACTTAGCACTATCGGTTTTTGATACTAAATGTTAAGTCCCTCCACAAGCTTTTTGCATAATAGTTTTTACGTAGCAAGTCATACCACAAGCAATGTGAGCTGATATCTATGCGATATCAGTAATAAATAAATCTTAAAATATAAAAGTCATACTATGAAAATAGATAAAACAATCTCTTGGCCGATTGTTATTCTCTGGGGAAGCTTATTTTTAATTCCATTATTTAACAATCTCCCCCTGAATTTCAATATCGACCTCACAACAAAAATTATTGAACATTTTCAATCAATTACTCTAATTTTCTGTGCCTTTTTTACTTGGTTTTATATGAAACCATTACAGCAAAAAAACCAAGGAATGAAACTATTTTGGTTATGGGCAACTATCTGGTGGGTAACATTATTTGGCAGAGGAACAAATTGGGGGCGCGAATTTTTTCCTAATCTGGATCACACCTATTTTAGGATAATTTCTATCGTCTTGATTGGCGGCTTAGTTTTGATGCTATGTGCTTCTTCATTAAGAAAAAGTATTGCTTTTCACCTAAAAAATACAGCGATTCCAATTTGGAGCTTACTACTGACCCTTTGTGCTTTTTTAATTTCAGATAGTGTTGAACACCATCGATTTCTGAGTTCCATTTTTCTACATCATTCTGAGCTACAAAGCCTTATTGAAGAATTGTACGAAATCCCTTTAATTATCGGACTGTTTATTTCATCACTGTATTTTATGAAGAAAGACAAGTCATTATAAATCTCATAAATAAGTAAGGCGCCTTTCGGCGCCTTACTACACACATCACTACAATAACGTAATAAACAATATCACGTAATAAACAATATCACGTAATGGTAATTAGTCTTCTTTAGAACGGCTTGCACGACGGCGGTCGTTCTCAGTCAAGTGACGTTTACGCAGACGAATAGACTGCGGAGTCACTTCAACTAACTCGTCATCATCAATGAACTCAAGAGCTTGTTCCAGAGTCATTTTGATTGGTGGTGACAGCGTTGTTGCTTCGTCAGTACCTGATGCACGCATGTTAGTCAGTTTTTTACCGGTTAAGCAGTTAACGGTTAAGTCGTTAGAACGTGAGTGAATACCAATGATTTGGCCTTCATACACTTCAGCACCGTGACCTAAGAACAATTTACCGCGATCTTGCAGGCTGTACAGAGCATAAGCAACCGCTTTACCTTGACCGTTGGAGATCAGAACACCGTTTTGGCGGCCACCGATTTCACCTGGGCGAACATCATCGTAATGGCTGAATGTTGAGTACAGTAAACCCGTACCTGATGTCATTGTCATGAATTCAGTACGGAAGCCAATCAAGCCACGGCTTGGGATAATGTAGTCAAGACGCACACGGCCTTTACCGTCTGGCATCATGTCACGCAGGTCACCTTTACGCTCACCTAAAGCTTTCATGATGTCGCCTTGGTGCTGTTCTTCAACGTCTAAAGTCACTTGTTCGAACGGCTCTTGTTTACGACCATCGATTTCACGAATGATAACTTTTGGACGAGATACGGCTAATTCGAAGCCTTCACGACGCATGTTTTCGATAAGAACAGATAAGTGCAGTTCACCACGACCAGATACACGGAATGCGTCTGGGTCTTGAGTTTCTTCAACACGCAGTGCAACGTTGTGAACCAGTTCTTTATTCAGGCGGTCAAGGATCTGACGTGAAGTCACGAATTTACCTTCTTTACCGCAGAATGGTGAGGTGTTAACACAGTAGAACATGCTAACTGTTGGCTCATCAACCGCTAACGCAGGCAGTGCTTCAACGCTACCCACTTGGCAAATAGTGTCAGAAATGTTTAGTTCGCCTAAACCAGTCAGCGCAACGATATCACCCGCTTCCGCTTGCTGTGAATCGATACGCTCTAAACCTAAGTGAGTTAACACTTTACCGATTTTACCGTTGCGAGTTTTACCTTCGCTATCGATAACAGTTATTTGTTGGTTAGGCTTAACAACGCCGCGCTTAATACGACCGATACCGATAACACCTAAATAGCTGTTGTAATCCAATTGCGAAACTTGCATTTGGAATGGACCATCAACGTCAACTGCTGGAGGTGCAACGTGTTCCACGATAGCTTCGTACAGTGGGGTCATGTCTTCAGCCATGTTTTCGTGCTCAAGACCTGCGATACCGTTTAATGCAGAGGCATAAACGATAGGGAAATCGAGTTGCTCATCCGTTGCACCTAAGTTCACGAATAAGTCGAATACTTGGTCAACGACCCAATCAGGACGTGCGCCAGGGCGGTCAACTTTATTGATAACAACAATTGGACGTAAGCCGTGATCGAACGCTTTTTGCGTTACGAAACGAGTTTGTGGCATTGGGCCGTCCATCGCATCAACAACCAGCAGAACGCAGTCAACCATAGACATTACGCGCTCAACCTCACCACCGAAATCGGCGTGGCCTGGGGTGTCTACGATATTGATGTGATAACCATTCCATTGGATTGCAGTATTTTTAGCAAGAATGGTAATACCACGCTCTTTCTCCAAGTCGTTGGAGTCCATAACACGCTCATCGACAGTTTCACGTTCGCCGAACGTACCTGACTGTTGCAATAATTTACCAACCAGTGTGGTCTTGCCATGGTCAACGTGAGCGATGATGGCGATGTTTCTTAAGTTTTGAATTGACAAGGATTTTTACCGTTTAATTGACAGGAAAGGAATATGTTTTTTGCGGCATTCTAATTACCCAAACATACTTTCTACGTTAATTTGCTGTTATTTTACACGTTTTTCCGCACAAGTGGAATAAATGTGAAACCCATCACTGTATAAAAAGTTTTTAACGAAAAAACATTCAGTTGCGAGACTGAGCCAAAATACCTAATAAAAATAGGCCTATCAGCACTGTGAAATCACAAAGTGACAGAATAATACGCTAAAAACTTAATATTAGCAGCCCAAAAAAAGAACAAAAAATAGACTTTCTTTCTTAACTGCCAGTTTAAATATCTTTTTGTGTTATTTAGATATATCTAAATTGACTAATTAGATATATCTAAATATAGTAAACCCATAAAATAAATTCGATATATCTAAAGTTACAAGCTAAGGAGTAACTATATGCTAATTAAATCTTGTCGTCATGTATATTATGCACACCACGATGAAAATCAACGTGGCCACCACGGTGGATGTTGCCACAATGATGACCGTCATGGTCATGGACACA